>CAZUZZ010000217.1:0-3765 GCA_964625055.1 uncultured Bacteroides sp.
TTTTGCAAATAAGTGTAAAGTTTTTCCATACGCCCCGCCGCTTGTTTTTCTCTTTTTTTCATTATATAATCACAACTATGGAACACATATACCGGATAAAATACCAAAGCAAACTTTATGAACTGCCCTACTCAGTGGTCTACAGCCGCCGGAAGACCTGTTCTATCAGTGTCTCCGCCGAGGGCGGGATCACCCTGCGGGTTCCCCTTCGCACCTCCAAGGCACAGATTAAACATCTTTTGCTGGAAAAGCAGCGCTGGATCATCACTCACTATTTGGAGGCTGTGGAGCGAGCGGATCGCCGCCCTGTCTCTGACCTGACAGACACCCAGCGGGCCGCACTGGAAAAGCGGTATATCGAGGCCGCCAGAGAATATTTTCCCAAGCGGGTGGCTTACTTCCTGCCCCTAACAGGCGGCAGCTACGAACGCATCACCATCCGGGATCAGAAGACCCGCTGGGGGAGCTGCAGCGCCAAAGGCACTCTCTCCTTCAACTGGCGTCTCATGCTGGCGCCGCCTGCCGTTCTGGATTATGTGGTCGTCCACGAACTGTGCCACTTGACCCACATGGATCACTCCGCCGCATTCTGGGCGCTGGTGGAACAGGTCTGTCCCGACTACAGAACTCACCGAAAGTGGCTGAAGGATCACGGACAGGAGCTTGTGCTCTAATCCCATTTGGTCTTGATACGAAGCGCCCCATAGCGGGTGCCGAAGCTGTCGTTTCGCTTATCGTAGGCGCTGCCGTCACGCCTTACATCCTTCGGCCTGTTGTTAGCATATCTGTTTTTATCTCTGTTATCCTTCTTATTATCTTTCTTGTTTTCCCCTCTGGTGGTATAGCTGTTTTTACTGACATAACTTCCCTTGCCACTTCGATTGCTCCTGTCGCCGTAACCACCCTTGCCGCTCCGACCATTCTTATCGCCGTAACCGCCTTTGCTGCTCCGGCCACGGGCGGGCCTACCGGGCTTTTTCTCGAAGAAGAACTTCTCCGTCCGGATATCCTTGATCTCGTCCCCCAGCTTCATCTTCATAAAAGCTGCCGCAAGCTGAGTCGCGCTGTACTGCCCAAGCGCCACCGCGTCTAAAATGTATTCTGTGGCCCTGCTGATATCCTCGTTTTCGATCACAGCCACGGCTTCCTGCAATATCTTTTCCGCTTTTCTCGCCGTGATATCCGCCGCGTTCGGTATCTTGCGCTCCTTGATCTTCGTGTGGCAGATGCGCTCGATATCCCGTATCTTATAGGCCTCTCTTCCTACCACAAGAGTGAAGGATCTGCCGGTCTTTCCTGCCCGTCCGGTTCTGCCGATCCGATGAACATAGTATTCGATGTCTTCCGGCACATCATAATTATAGACTGCCTCCACGTCGTTTACGTCAATGCCTCTGGCTGCCACATCGGTGGCGATCAGGATATTCGTCCTGCCGCTGCGGAACAGATTCATCACCGTATCTCTCTGTCCCTGTGTCAGATCGCCGTGCAGACCTTCCACCTCATACCCTCTGCCCTTTAAGTGCTCTGTCAGTTCATCCACCATCCGCTTGGTATTACAGAAGATCAGGGCACGCTTGGGATCATAGTAATCGATCAGACGGCAGAGAACCTCTTCTTTATCCTGCTTCCGCACCTGATAGTAAGCCTGCTTGATCAGCGGGATGGTCACTTCTTTCGGGGTCATCTTCACATACGCCGCATTTTTCTGGTAAGTCTTGGTGATATCCAGGATCGGCTTGGGCATGGTGGCTGAGAAAAGTCCTGTCTGCCGCTCCTTTGGCATCTCCTTCAGAATCGTCTCGATGTCCTCCCGAAAACCCATATTTAACATCTCATCCGCCTCGTCTAAGACCACCGTGTGCACATTCTCCATTTTGAGCGTGTGTCTGCGCATATGATCCATCACACGGCCGGGTGTGCCCACTACGATCTGTACGCCGGTCTTTAAATTCTTGATCTGTTTGTAGATCTCCTGACCGCCGTAAACCGGGAGCACCTTGATACCGTTCATGTACTTGGCAAATTTGCGCAGTTCATCCGCCGCCTGCATGGCAAGCTCTCTGGTGGGACACAGGATCACCGCCTGAAGAGAACGGTTCTCCGGATCGATCTTTTGCAGGATCGGAATCCCGAAAGCCGCCGTCTTGCCGGTGCCGGTCTGGGCCTGTCCGATGATATCCCGTCCTGTCATAAAGAGCGGGATTGCCTGCTCCTGGATAGGCGTCATATGTTCAAAGCCAAGTTCCTTCACGGCGCGAAGGATCCTGCCGTCGATCCCCGCCTCCTCATAGCGCAGTCCTTCTCCGCTCTCCTGCGCAGAATCATCATATCGGTTTGCCGTCAGGATCTCTTTTTCTAAAAAAGCATCAAACTGTTCATTGTCCTTCTTTTTCCCTTTACTCATCTTTCCTCCATTTTTAGATTTACATAACAATTGCTGCCAGCTGTTAAAGCATGGCAGCATTATCACTACTCTTTTCCGATTTACATTACTCTTACTTAAGCGCGATAGATCCTGCGCAGCTTGCTCACTGCCCGATCCCTGATCAGACATTCTCCATGCTCTTCCAGATACCGCATCCGCTCCTCGCATACTGCGATCAGGTTTCCGAACTCTACCGCCTGGGCGCTGATCTTATTGAACATTTTGTAGGAGAGTCTGTTTTTTTCCAGCACCAGATAATAGGCTTCCCCCTCTTTATAGAGGTGGCTCTTCACAGAATATGTATTCGGGATCGTGGCCGCATACTGCATCGTCTGATGCATGGTGTGAAAGACAAACATCCTGCGGTTTTCATCAAACTCTTTATCCGCCTGCTGCGCCTTGCCCTTGGTTTGTTCCTCCTGTCCGGCCAGCTCCGCGCTGAACTCCTGCAGCACTTCTTTTAAGTTCTGCAGCATCTCCTTAAAGGCCATCGGCCCCTCATCCGTAAAAGTGACCACAAGCCCGTCGTCCTTGAGAGGGGTGATCTGCATGGCGATATTGCCATTGTTGATCTGATATCCGACCTCTTCGTGGGCGCGCTCGATGATATCCCTTAAAAACTCCTCGCCTCTCTCATTGCGCTCGAAGATATCCGATAGCGTGAGTCCATATGCCGTCATATCATCCGCCGAGACAATACATTGTACCGTTGCATCATTGATCTTCTTGTATTTCATGTAGCTTCCTACTCCCCTGTCTTTCCCTATCATAACGTATTCGTATTATCATTATATATAGTATCACAGAAATACGCAATAAGAAAAAAACTTATCGCCCGGCATCCTTTATTTCCTCCAGCTTCCTCTCCTGTACCAGATTTCGGATCTGGTATTTCTCATCCACCGTCGACCGCCCGAAGCGGAATCCACCATCCTCATTACATAACACCTGTACTGCCAGTGGGGAAAGTCGGTAAATAAAAACATCCTCATAACCTGCAAGCTTCAATCCGACGCACAGGTGAAGGGCAATATTCTCCTCCCCCTCAAAGGCCTCGCTGTCAAGATCAAAAGCCACTGTATCGGGTGATACACACACCTCCTCTATGGGAAGTCCCGCATAGTCGGAGATATCCAGTATACCGACCATTCCGTCCTTATCACAGAACACCCGCACCTGTTCCCTCTCCTCGTCAATCTGATAGGTCATATGCCAGTCGGCCCAGGAAAGATAGTCCTCCTCCGGAAGCACCTTTAAATCCACTGTACCGGTGTCATACCGAAAACCGCTTGCAAGCCGCCAGATTTCCGTCTCGGAACTCTCCTCCTCCATATATT
>CAZUZZ010000218.1:0-3716 GCA_964625055.1 uncultured Bacteroides sp.
CGGTGGTGATAGAAAACGGTGCGCTGTATCTGCGGGTGGTAGCGCCCTGTCTGATGATCCTGGCACTGTTAAACCCCTCACGGTTCGGCCTGCAGAGCATTGGCAACAAGATACTGCCCACCATTTCCAGCGTTATCGAGTTGATCGGAAAGTATCTGTTTGTAGTGCTTTTGATACCACGGTTTCAATATATGGCGGTGATCTTCTGTGAGCCGGTGATCTGGTTTTTTATGGATATAGAACTTTTGTGGGCGTTTTGGAGAAATCCGCTGGTGCTTGCGGGTAAAGAGGAGGAGAAAACGATATGAATACGGCGGAAAAGCTGACGGCGCTTCGGGCGGAGATGAGAAAGCGCAGACTGGCGGCATATATCGTCCCTACGGATGATTTTCACAGCTCTGAGTATGTGGGGGATCATTTTAAGGCGAGAGAGTATCTTTCCGGGTTTACGGGCTCGGCGGGGACGCTGCTTGTCATGCCGGAGAAGGCGCTGCTCTGGACGGATGGCAGATACTTTTTACAGGCGGAGAGTCAGCTTGAGGGAAGCGGGATCGAGCTGATGAAGAGCGGACAGCCGGATGTCCCTACATTGTCTGCGTATCTGGGAGAGGAGCTCTCTCAGGGGGATGTGATCGGATTCGACGGACGGACGGTGACGGGCGCCTTTGTGGAAGAACTTCGGGAAAAAACGGATAAAAAGCAGATCACCTTCTATGGGAAAAGAGATCTGGTGGATCTGATCTGGGAAGAGAGGCCGCCGCTTTCGGCAGAGCCGGTGTGGGAGTTGGAGATTTCCTATGCGGGACTTACCAGAGAGGATAAGATACAAAAAGTACGGGAGAAGATGGAGGAGTACGGAGCGGATGCTTTTCTTGTGACGGCGCTGGATGAGATTGCCTGGCTTTTGAATCTGCGCGGCGGGGATGTGAAGCATACGCCTGTTTTTCTGGCCTACTTGTTCTTAACCCAAAAACGTGCCATACTGTGCGCTCAGAGAGAGGCCTTTTCGGAGGAAATCCGCCGGGAACTGCAGAAGGCGGGTGTAACCTTGCTTGCCTATGAGAGCATAGAGGAGATGGTGTCATCTCTGCCTGCGGGGCACCGGATCCTGGTGGATGAGAGGAAAGTTAATTACCGGCTGCTGCAGGCAGTTTCCAAGGGAGTGGAAAAGGTGAACAGACCAAGCCCCATTGCTCTTATGAAAGCGGTCAAGACGCCAAAGGAGATCGCTCACATTCGTTCGGCTCATGTGAAGGACGGGGTGGCGGTGACACGGTTTTTGTACTGGCTCAAAAGTCATGTGGGGAAAGAGACGATCACGGAGATGGGAGCGGCGCAGAAGCTGGAGGAGTTTCGTGCCGAGAGAGAGGGCTATTTGGAACCCAGCTTTTCTCCGATCATAGCCTATGGCGCTCACGCAGCCAGTCCTCATTATGCGGCGACCCCGGAGACAGATGCTGTGATCCGGCCGGAGGGATTTTGCCTTGCAGATACGGGCGGGCACTACAGCGAGGGAACTACCGATATCACCCGTACCATTGTGGTGGGAGAGGTGACGACAGAGGAGAAGCGTGCTTTCACGCTGGTGTTAAAAGGGCATTTGCGGTTTGGGGCTGCGAAGTTTTTAGAGGGGGTCTGCGGGCAGAATCTGGATATTCTTGCCAGACAGCCCCTGTGGGAAAATGGTCTGGACTATAATCATGGGACGGGACACGGCGTGGGGTATCTTTTGAGCGTCCATGAGGGGCCTCAGAATGTCCGCTGGCGGATCGGTAAGGAGATGGACTGTGTGCCGCTTGAGGAGGGGATGATCCTATCCAATGAGCCGGGATTATATATGGCCGGGAAGTTTGGTATACGCCATGAGAACCTGGTGCTGGTCAGAAAGGGAGAAAAGACGGAGTGCGGACAGTTTATGTATCTGGAGCCGCTCACTATGGTGCCCATTGACAGAGAGGCCATTGATACGGCGCTGATGACGGCGGAGGAGCTTGGGCTGTTGAACACTTACCATAAGAAGGTGTATGAGACGCTGGCGCCCCATCTTGCGGGCGAGGAGCTTGCCTGGCTGGAGAAGGTCACGGCGGCGTTGTGGTAGACTGCGGGCGCTGTGCGGCATATCAAAAGATAGAAGAAAACCGGATAAGGAGCAGAAAAATGCAGAAGGAAATGGAGCTTCGGGAAGAGATATGTGAGATTGGAAGAAGGATGTACAGTCGGCGTATGGTGGCGGCCAATGACGGCAATATTTCTGTGAGACTTTCGGAAGAAGAAATTCTCTGCACACCCACCGGCGTCTCCAAGGGTTTTATGAAACCGGAGCAGCTGTGTAAAATAGATCTTTCCGGAAATGTGTTGGAAATGGCGGAAGGATTCGGACCGTCCTCGGAGATGAAGATGCACCTGCGGGTATATCAGAAGCGGCCCGATATCAAGGCGGTGGTACACGCCCATCCGATCTTTGCAACCAGCTTTGCGGTGATGGGACAGGCGCTGGACCGTCCTATCATGCCGGAGGTGATCGTCAATTTCGGCATGATACCATTGGCATCCTACGGAACACCCTCCACGGCGGAGATCCCGGGCGCTATAGAGCCTTATCTGGCGGAGTACGAGGCGATCCTGTTAGAGCATCACGGAGCGCTCACCTGGGCGAAGGATCTGCTCTCGGCCTATATGAAGATGGAATCTGTGGAATTTTATGCGGAGCTTCTCTATCGGACCACGCAGCTTGGAGGCCCCAGAGAGCTTAATGCAGAACAATTGGAGAGATTGTATGAAATAACGGGAAGGAGGCATTAAGCTTCTTTCCCGTTCTTGGTTCCCAGTACAGCTTTCTTGATGGCTTCAAAGCTCTCCTCGCTCAGATCATGTTCTACCTTGCAGGCATCTTCGAGAGCGGTATCCTGGCTTACGCCGATGCTGATGAGCCAGTCGGAGAGTATGGTGTGGCGCTCTAACACATTTTCGGCGCGCTTTTGACCGCTTTCGGTGAGAGAGATGTAGCCCTCCTCAGAAACGGTGATGTAGGATTTCTCGCGCAGATTTTTCATGGCGACGCTGACACTTGGTTTTGAAAAATTCATCTCTCTGGCGATGTCTATGGAACGAACCTGCCCCAGCTTTTTTTTCAGCTGCAGAATGGTTTCCAGATAATCCTCAACAGATTCGTCAGCACGGTGCTGTATATAACTCATGGCTTGTCTCTCCGTTTTTTCTTTATGATACCATTTTCCAATCAGAAAAACAATAAAAAAGGGGTTGACAATAGCGGCCGGTTATAATAAACTAACCATATAGGTTAGCGTAAACTAACATGAGGACTGCAATAGATATAAAGTTGAGTTGGTATCGAAATCAGGGAATCAGGATCAGGAGGCCGTATATGAATTTAGTCGATGCAAAGGTTGGAGAAGAATATATTGTCAAAGATATTGATGCGCAGGATGAAGAGCTGAAATCTTTTCTCTTTTCGCTGGGCTGCTACAGCGGGGAACCGATCACAGTGATCTCTCATATCAAGGGAGGCTGCGTCGTGTCCATTAAGGATGCCAGGTATAACATGGACAGGGATCTGGCGGGGGCTATCTCTATATAGTATAAGTTAAATATAAGCGATCAAGTGCGGGGAGGGAAACCTTCCCCGCAGTGAGTGAGAGACAGGAAACAATCTTTTTTTAACAGATATAGTTAGTTATAACTGACTGCAAGTTAGC
>CAZUZZ010000219.1:0-3691 GCA_964625055.1 uncultured Bacteroides sp.
CCGCGATAAGAGTCGTGATATTACCATCCAGAATAGCGGACAATGCTTTCTGGAAGCCAATCTTGATCGCATTCTGTACTGTCTTGCCCGCCGCAAGCTCCTCACGGATACGCGCAAAGATGATCACGTTCGCATCCACCGCCATACCCACGGTCAGGATAATACCTGCGATACCGGGCAGGGTCAATGTCACTTCAAATGCATACATTAAGATGACAAGCAGTTCCACATACAGGCACAAAGCCAGAGAAGCTGCAAAACCGGCCACATAATACACAGCGATCATAAAGATGACCACCAGGGCAAAGCCCACTGCCGCCGCCACCAGACTGGTCTGGATGGCCGTTGAACCAAGCTGGGCGCCCACCACGTTGGAGCGCAGTTCCTCAAGCTCCAGCTTCAAGCCGCCGATACGGATCGTGGAAGCCAGCTGCTCCGCCTCCGCCGCCGTGCTCTGTCCAGTGATCACAGCGCTGCCGTCTGTGATCGCAGAAATGACATTTGGTACACTCACCAATTCTCCGTCATAATAGATTGCAATGGTTTCTCCATTCTGATAAGCTTTCGTGGTGGCATCCGCAAAAGCCTGCTTTCCTGTTTCATTGAAAGACAAAGCTACCACATTCTCCGGATTGCCCATGGAATCCTGCTGTGTTCTCGCCTGCGCACTCGCCACTTCTGTACCGGTAAGGACGATCGAACCATCTGCCTGCAGCTCTTCTATCGTCTTATTTAACTGATACTGGGGTATCAGATTCCCATCTGCGTCTATCCCATAGCCCAGATCATAGTTATTATTGCCTTCACTGTCCGTCTGGGCGATAAAGTACAGACTGCCCGGCTTGCCCAGCTCTTCCAGGATCGCATTGGCATCGGTAACACCGGGAATCTCGATATTGATCCGGTCCGTCCCCTCCTGATACACCTGCGCCTCTGTGCTGTAGCCGTCCACACGCTGCTGCAGCTTGTAGATGGTATCTCCCATATCCGCCGCACTGGGGTTCTTGTCGCCCACCACCTGATAGGTAATGCTGACACCGCCTGCCAGATCCAGACCCAGCTTAATGCTCTCCGCCGCGCCTGACTTGTCCGAACCGACACCGAAAACTGCCGTATATCCCAGCAGCCCAAGTATCAGCACATAGACGATCAGACTGACAACCGCTTTGCTCTTTTTCATAACTAACACTCCTTTTCCTCATCGGCCAGCGCCGCTTTGATCATGATCGCGCATTCCACACGCTTCCTTTGCAGCTCACATCCAAGCTCGTAGGTCCCGTTCACATCGCCGCACTCATGATAGGCGTTAGCCGCGCAGCCTCCACTGCAATAAAATTTTGCGAAGCAATCTCTACACTCCTTTTTTGCGTAGACATTGCAGGCCTTAAACTTCTCCCGAATATCGCTGCGAATGATTCCCTCATCCACATTTCCCATGAGAAACTCCTCCTGTCCCACAAACTGATGACAGGGATACAGGTCTCCCCATGGAGTCACCGCCAGATACTCCGTACCTGACCCGCAGCCCGACAATCTCTTTGCCACGCATGGGCCACCCTCTAAATCTATCATAAAATGAAAGAATTGAAAACCCTTTCCTTCTCTTTTTCTGCGAATATATTCCAGTGCAAGTCTGTCATACTGTGCCAGAAGTTCCGGAACATCCTCCATGCGGAGAGCATAATCCTCCTTTTTATCCGCCACCACCGGCTCCACCGAGATCTGCTCAAAACCCTCGTCCGCCAGATGCAGCACATCCTCGGAAAAATCCGTATTGTTTCTGGTGTAAGTGCCCCGCACATAGTAGTTCATCTGGTTTCTGCTCTCAGCGGCTTTTTTATATTTGGGCAGAATCTCCTCATAGCTGCCCTGGCCGCCCCTGTGGGGCCGCATCAGGTCATGGATCTTTTTCCTGCCGTCTATGCTCAGAACCAGATTCCCCATTTCCCTGTTGGCAAATTCCAGAATCTCATCGTCCAAAAGCACGCCGTTGGTAGTCAGGGTAAAGCGGAACTTCTTGTGATGAGGCTCCTCCAAGGATCTGCCGTAAGCTACCAGATCCTTCACCACCTGCCAGTTCATAAGCGGTTCCCCGCCGAAAAAATCCACCTCCAGGTTTACCCGGTTTCCGGAGTTTGCCACCAGAAAATCCAGCGCCTTTTTTCCCACTTCCAGACTCATAAGGGCGCGCCTGCCGTGGTACTCCCCCTCCCCTGCAAAACAATACTTACAGGCAAGGTTACAATCGTGCGCAATGTGCAGGCAAAGTGCCTTCACCACGGTCTCCCGGTTCTGAAAGGCGTCGATATAATTTTCGTAGATATCCTCCGTAAAGAGCTGTCCCGCGTCCTTTAAAGCCAGAATCTCGTCCACGGTCTCCTCCGCCTCCGAAGGCTCCAGTGAGGCTTCTTCTGCCACCGCAAGGGCAAGCTGCTTACTGTCCTCCACGCCCTGCGAAAGCAGTCTCTCCACCACCGACACTGCATCGTAGGCAGCCTTGTCCATCACATGAACGCTGCCGCTGTTGACATCCATAACAATATGATAACCGTTGCTGATATACTGATGTATCACAGATTCTTCTCCTATCCGATAAGCAGACAAGCAGACCCGTCATGCACCGCATTCCGAGTCTGCTCATTTTTTCTGTCTTTTTCTGCTGCTGTCTGCAATCAAAGAGGCTTTATCTAGCCTTCTCGCAGCTCTGATTTCCCACTGTACAAGAGGTCTTGCAAGCCGACTGGCAGGATGTCTGGCACTCACCGCAGCCGCCCTTCTTCATGGATTCCTTCAAATCTCTGGTCGATAAAGTCTTAATATGCTTCATGAAACTGTCCTCCTTATGTATCGCCTTGCTCATAACTTTAGATAGTATATCACAGATTCCGCAATACGGGAAGTATTTTTTATATAACAGTTCAGTTATAACAGTTCAGCCACGCCCATTCGCCAAACGCGCCGCTAGC
The DNA here is from genome assembly GCA_964625055.1 of uncultured Bacteroides sp. Classification (GTDB taxonomy): domain Bacteria; phylum Bacillota; class Clostridia; order Lachnospirales; family Lachnospiraceae; genus UBA3282. The sequence continues at coordinate 2,967 of CAZUZZ010000219.1, forward strand.
TGATCATCCCGCCCAGCATCCCGCTCCCGGCACACAGGAAAAAGACTGTCATCAGATTTCCCGCCACATCCTCCAGTCCTCTGTTCACCACTAAAGATACGGCCACCAGAATGCCGAAATACAGCGCTCCCATCACAAGTCCCCACAGAAACTTCTTTCGTCCCTCCCGTTTCCCGGCAAGCATTCCTGCCAGAAAAGTGACAATTATGTAAACCGCAATGATACAGATGGATACCACCTTTTCCGACAGCCCGAAGCGGTACAGCATAAAGGCAAGCAGCAAAAGCAGGCCCGCCGTCAGGATATAGGCTCCCAGCATACACTTGATGATAAAGATCACCTTTTCCATATAGATCTCTTTTTTCCCCATGACAACCCCCTTGTCTTTTCTGCTACATATATATTCCCCGGAGCAGAAAAACTTGACACAATCTTGTTCTTACAGTAATATTTCTTTACAGTTCAGCCATGTATATGCACGAACGTGAAAAACAAGCTTGCTTGTTTTTGCGATCGGGCATATGCATGAGCGGAGCGCCGCGTAATGAGCAAAAGTCGCTGCGCAGCAGCTTGACTTTGCGAATTACACGGGCTGAACTGTTTCATAAAAATCTTTCAATTTACAAGGAGTGAACATTTACATTGGATACCACAGGTGTCATACAACTCATTTCGCTGGCCATTCTCGTTCTTTTGTCAGCCTTTTTCTCCTCGGCGGAGACTGC
>CAZUZZ010000220.1:0-3684 GCA_964625055.1 uncultured Bacteroides sp.
CCGGCGATCACCCCGGAACCATAGGAATTGACCAGCCCCTGAATAAAGATATTGCCCACAGAGACAAAGCTCTGCTGTAAGATGCTGGGCACCGCGATCAGGCTTATTTTTTTCAGGAGCGTGAAAGAAAAGAGCGATGCACGCTCCGTACTCTTTAATTCCTTCAGCCTTTTTCGGAAGCTTAAAAGCGCCAGCACACAGGCAATCCCCTGGGCAATAAAGGTGGCCCATGCCACGCCGGCCACACCCCAGGAAAATACCGCCACAAACAAAAGATCCAACCCGATATTCCCCAGCGAGGAACCGATCAGAAAATAGAGCGGCGTCTTGGAATCTCCCAGAGAATTAAACATTCCGGTAACCACATTGTACAAAAAAAGAAAGACAAAGCCGCCTATATATATCCTCAGATATAGGGCTCCGTCCGCAAAAATGTTTTCGGGCGTCTGTATCATGCGCATCATAACAGGTGTTGTGAAAAGACCAGCCATGGTCAGTACCGCCGCAAGAACCGTTCCCGTAATCAGAATGGTGGTTACCGCCGTACGCACTTTTGTATAGGCTTTCGCGCCGAAAAGCTGGGATAAGACCACCGAGCAGCCGATATTGCTTCCCACCGCCACCGCCATGAAGATCATGGTGATAGGATAGGAAGCGCCCACCGCCGCCAGCGCGTCCTCGCCCGCAAATCTGCCGGCGATCATACTGTCCGCCATATTATAAAACTGCTGGAACACCACGCTGATAAACATGGGCAGCGTGTACCCGATCAGCGTTTTTTGCGGGTCTCCCTCCGTCAGGTCCTGAATCATAGCGACGCCTCCGTTTTCTGTGCCAGAATATGATCGAGCAGTCTGTCCGCCACTTCCTCCTTGCTAAGCAGGGGCAGCTCCATGGTCTCCTCTCTGGTGAGCAGGGTCACCACATTGGTGTCCGTGCCAAAGCCGGCTCCCTCCTGTTTCAGATTATTGGCAACGATCATATCTATGTTTTTCTTGATAAGCTTCTGTCTGGAATTTTCCAGCAGATGCTCCGTCTCCATGGAAAAGCCGCAGAGGAAGAGTCCGGGCCGTCTGTGGGCTCCAAGCCACGCCAGAATATCCTCCGTGCGCTCTAAGGCAACGGACAGTTCCCCGTCCTTTTTCTTCATCTTTTCATCCGCCGCTGCAGCAGGTCGGTAATCTGCCACAGCCGCCGCCATAATGATCACATCCTGTTCATCCGCCGCGCCTTTCACAGCTGCCGCCATATCTGCCGCAGACTCCACCGGTACCGCTTCCACTCCCGCCGGATAAGACAGATCCGTTTTACCCGACACAAGTGTCACTTTTGCGCCGCGGCGCACAGCCGCAGAAGCGATGGCATAACCCATCTTGCCCGTAGAATGATTGCTGATATACCGCACGGGATCCAGCTTCTCTCTGGTAGGACCGGCAGTGACAAGAATCCTCTTCCCGGTCAGATCCTTCGGGGTGAGCGCTCTGACGATTGCCTCCAGAAGCGTCTCCGGCTCCGGCATCTTGCCCTCCCCCGTATCGCCGCAAGCCAGATAACCGCTCGCCGGAGCGATCACTTCCATGCCGTAGCGTTCCAATGTCCTCATATTATCCTGCACCACAGGATTCTGATACATTCTGGTATTCATGGCCGGGGCAATGATCTTCGGACAGGTGCAGGCCAGCAGGGTGGTCGTCAGCATATCGTCCGCTATCCCGTGAGCCGCCTTGGCGATCACGTTCGCAGAGGCAGGCGCCACCAGCACCACATCTGTCTGCTTCGCCAGGGACACGTGCTCCACCTGAAACTCAAAATTGCGGTCAAAGGTATCCACGAGACATTTGTTTCCGGTCAGCGATTCAAAGGTGATCGGGTTGATAAAATTCGTCGCATTGGGTGTCATGATCACCGTCACATCCGCCTGCCTCTTGACCAGCATACTTGCCAGAGAAGCGATCTTATAGGCGGCAATACTGCCGGTCACGCCCAGCACGATATGTTTTTCTTTTAATAACATATGTTACTCCATATTCTTGTGATAGATCAGCCCAAGCCCCTTCAAGGTGAGCTCGTTGTCACATACGATCTTCTTTTTACAATAAGGAACAATGCTCGCCGCCAGACCGCCCGTGGCTACCACCGGCGCCTCGTACCCCAGTTCCTCATAGATCCGCTCGATCATGCCGTCCAGACAGGCAGCCTGTCCCATCACGATTCCGCTCTTCATACAGTCGATGGTATTCCTGCCGATCACCTTTCTGGGCGCTTCCAGACTGATGCGCGGCAGCTGGGAGGTACGGTTTACCAGAGAATCCAGAGAGACCTTTACCCCCGGCAGGATCATGCCGCCCACATAATTCTTCTTTTCATCCACCACGCTGATGGTCGTGGCTGTGCCCATGTCGATCATAATGATGGGGGCACCGTAATATTGCAGGCCCGCCACCGCGTTTACCACCAGATCCGCCCCCAGCTGAGCCGGATTATCCATCAGAATGTTTAATCCTGTTTTAAGGCCCGGTCCCACCACCATAGGCGGCCGGTGAAAAAGCTTTTCCAGACTCGCCTTTATGATATTGTTCAGGGGCGGCACCACAGAGGAAATGATACTGCCTGTGATCTGCTCCAATTCAATATGATAGAGGTCAAAGAGTGTCTTAAACTCTACCACATACTCCAGCTCCGTCTTGGCATGGTTCGTGGAGACACGCTCCACGAAACACACCTTCTCTTCGTCTATACAACCGATTACTATGTTAGTATTTCCGATATCAATCGCTAAAATCACAGTTGTTATTCTTCCTTTCCGTTCTTGTAGCACGCTTATGCTCTGGCGGCCGCTTTTTCTTTACCGCCGGACTCCGCTTTCGCGTACAAAGGTTTCACACGGGTCAGCGCCAGTCCGACACCGGTAACAATGATTGCCGCTACCACAGCCTCCACCACACCGTTGAAGGCCACCACGCCCATGATGACATCCAGCACTGCTTCCCCTGCCACGCCCATTGCCTGGGCATAAGCGTCACGATACAGCACAAAGATACCGCTCATGACAAAGAGCGTATTGGTAAAAGCGCCCGCAAGCCCCGCATAGGACAGCGCGATATTTGCAGAGGCCTTCTTTATGTTCCCTGCGGTCAGCACTGCCATAAGCACTGCACCCACCACAAGTCCGATCACTGTGCAGATGGCCGCACTCAGAACCTCCGGAAACAGCCGCATCAGAAATGCTCTGACGGAGGCAAATAATATAACGGATGCTATTAAATTTACAGCAACCTTACCCCCTTTGCTTTCTCCCTTCGCGACCCTGCGGATCAGAAGATAGACAAAGTAGGGAACCACGCCCACTAAAATACGCGGAACGAAGCAGATGTACAGACTCTTAAAGATGCCTGATACACCCGCGACCCTATAGGCTAAGACCGGCGAAAACACGAACGCCGAGGCCGTAGCCGGATTAATTGTGTTGTTGATAAAGCTGGTGAGTCCAAATACGAATCCTAAAAATGCACCTTTCTTCGGTCCGAGAAATAGCGCTCCAAGGATCACCGGGATATGAATGATCGTCGCGTTGATGACTACAAGCGGGATGTATCCCAGCGGTGTGAATGCCATAATCACGATTATGGCGGTGAACAGTGCCGTAAGCACAAGTTCATAGGTCTTTTCATTTTTCATGGTACA
>CAZUZZ010000221.1:0-3678 GCA_964625055.1 uncultured Bacteroides sp.
TGGCAGGGGGATATGAGGCGGTGCGCTGCGTCGCGATCGATCAGTTCCCGTGGACGACGGGGATAGAGACCGTGTGTCTGTTGTCCAGACAGGATAGTGATTGCCTGTAGCACTAAATTATGGTACTATTATTGTAATTCTAAAGAAGGGGTGAATAAAAGAGATGGAACAAAAAAACATGACAGCAGTAGACGTTTATATCAGTAAGGTGTATAAGATAACTTTGCTATCCATTACGCTTACCTGTGTATTGGGTGGCCTTTCGAGCACAATGAACCGCTTGTCAGGGCTTTTTAGTGATGTTAGCCTTGGCGTATTCTTATTTTGCGATTTTACAAACATATTGTACGTTTTAATTGCAATTTATTTTATTAAAACCGGATATGAGAACGGTGCCGTAAAGCCATCAAAACTGAAAAACAGTAAGATTTTTTTGATTGTCATTATGTTAATACAATATAATCTGCTGTTATATATGGCGCCATCCAGAGAATTCTGGTCATATGCTTTTTTGTTCACGATCGTGACTGCATTACTGTTGGATTCTAAAGTAGTTTTAATTACGATTATCGAGATTACCGGCTCAGTGCTGATATCCTGGATGATAGATGGCGATGCGTTTCTGCCGGTGAAGGATGAATTGTTTGGGTCGGCGATCACCAGTCGTATTTTTTGTATTGGATTGACGATGGCATATATCTACCTGATCATCCGTCTGATTTCCCGTTTCCTTATATCAGCGAAAAAGGATGAGATGGAAAAGAACAATGAGAGAGTAGAGAACGTATTAAATAAAGTGACACATATTGCGGGAGAGTTAGGCGGTGCCAGTCAGGTACTGGTAGGTACGGCGCAGTCGGAACACGCTTCCACAGAAGAGTTGTCCGCAATTAGCGGGAATCTCTTAGAGCGCAGCGAGCAGATGATCGATAAGTCTGAGCAGAGCCGTGAAAACCTTCTGAACCTGGAGGAGAGCAGCCGTAACATGGAACTGAAGATGCAGGATGTAAACCGCATTTCCAGAGAACTGGTGGAGATTTCTGTCTCAAATGAGAAAGCGTTGAATCATCTGATGGAAATGAGTAAAGAGGTGGAGAGCTCTACCGGTAAGACCAAGGAAGTTACGGATAAGCTTCTGACAGAATCCGGAGAGATTGGCAAAACTTTGGATATCATCAATGAAATTGCAGAATCCATCAATCTTCTTGCACTAAACGCATCCATTGAAGCGGCACGTGCAGGTGAAGCGGGACGGGGCTTTGCCGTTGTCGCACAGGAAGTCGGACATCTGGCGGATAATACGAAGGAATCTCTTAAAAGTGTCAATGAGGTGGTAACTCGTGTACAGGCGGGTACAAATGATGTTTCCGAGTTTATGGGTCAGAATGCGGAACAGTTATTGAATCAGAATAAAGTGATCATGGAAACGGTAGAAGGTGTCCGCAAGATGATGGATCTGCTGAAGAAATCGGTAGATGCCATTGAAGCAGCTGAGACGATCCGCGGAGTGCAGAGCAGAGTTATTCAGGGAACTGTAGAAATTAACGAGGATATTGCGGAGCGTATTCGTACGGAGAATGAAGAGTTCTCTAATATTGCCAGCATGGTGCAGAGCAACAGCCAGGAAATAATGGAACTGTCTGAGCAGGTGGATACCATCAATTCTATGGTAAAAGAACTGGAGAAATTGTTAGAGGGAGAAGAATAGTAAACAATGATCTGAAATTGGAGTCTTAAGTCTCCAATTTCAGATCATTTTCTTTGATCCAGCCGATACGGCGCAGAAGATTGCCCAGAATCAGGGAGATGACGGCGGGCAGTATAAAGCTGATCAGGATCAGACTGATCCAGTCCATGGCTGTAATGCCTGTTTTATTACCTGCGGCTATGTCGTTCAGCCAGCCGGTGTAGACGCCGATCTGTCCCACCAGACCGCAGGTGCCCATGCCGGATGCTACGGGTGTTCCGTTCATCTGCAATCTGAAAACACACGTTGCGAGCGGGCCGGTAATGGCGGAGGCGGCGATCGGAGGTATCCAGATTTTGGGATTCTTAAGGATGTTACCCATCTGGAGCATGGAGGTGCCGATTCCCTGTGAGACCAGGCCGCTCCACTTATTTTCCTTAAAACTCATTGCCGCAAAACCTACCATATTAGCGCAGCATCCCGCTACGGCGGCGCCGCCGGCGAGGCCGGTAAGTGACAGCGCGGCGCAGATAGCAGCGGAAGAGATCGGCAGGGTCAGTGCGATGCCTACGGTCACGGAGACTATGATACCCATGAGGAAAGGCTGCAGGTCTGTAGCCCACATGATCAGGCGGCCCAGGGAACTTGCCGCGGCGCCGATGCCCGGGGCGAGCAGCGTGGAAAGAGCCACACCGGTAAAGATGGTCACAAAGGGGGTGACCAGAATATCGATCTTTGTCTCTTTAGAGACGAGTTTGCCGCATTCGGCAGCCAAAATAGCAATGATCAGGACGGCAAGCGGTCCGCCGGCGCCGCCCAGCTCGTTAGCGGCACCGCCCACTGCGGCCAGCGAAAAGAGCACGAGCGAAGGCGCCTGAAGGGCATAGCCGATAGATATTGCCATGGCGGGCCCTGCCATATTCGTGGCGTAGGTGCCGATGGTGACCAGATATTCCATGCCGGTCTGCTGTCCCAGTGTCTTTATGATCGTGCCGATCAGGAGGGAGCAGAACAGGCCCTGCGCCATAGCGCCCAGACAGTCCACACCGTAGCGTTTAAAAGAGAAGATAATGTTCTTGCGGTTCAGAAATTCTTTCATGTTTGATGAATCCTTTCGTAAATGCATTAACTGAGTCGGTTGTATTATATCATAATGGAAAGTGTCGGAATGTCAAGGAGGCGCCGACGCTTTTTTAAGGGTTGCTGAAAATCTAATTGCAAACCGTTTCCACATACAGTAAGATAAAAGAAGCGGGAGAGTAAGGAGGAACAGTGGTGTTAAACATACTGCGGAGCCTGCAGACGGCTAAAAAGCCGCAGGAGAGGGCTGTCGGCAGAATCTATCGTGCCGGGGAGCGGGATGCGCTCACAGGTGTGGCGAATCAGGACGCGTTTCGGCGGATCGTGGAGTGTGCGCTGGCAGGCGGGCAGATACAAGGCTGCCTTGTTTTGGTGGATGTGGACCGTATGCAGGAGATCAACGAGCAGTTTGGCAGTAAGACAGGTGACCGCGTTCTGCGGACGATTGCCGCTGTCCTGCAGGAAAACTTCCGGTGCGGCGATGGTATAGGAAGACTGGAGGAGGATACCTTCGGCATTTGGGTCGAGGGACTTTCGGCTGACCGGGTGAGCGGGATCCGCAGGCGGATAGCCGTTGTAAACGATAAACTGCTGCACGGTGAGCCTGATTTTCCCAATGTTACGCTCAGTGCAGGCGCGGCGTGGGGAGAGTCCGGCGAAAGCTATGGAGAGCTGTACAAACAGGCACAGAAGGTGCTGCGCCGCGTCAAGGAGGACGGCAGGTGCGGTTGTGAGATATATACTAACAGGATATAAGAGAAGACAGGAGGAGACATGGGCGGCTTTTTTGGAGTGGCATCGAAGGAAAATTGTATCTTTGATCTGTTTTTTGGGACAGACTATCATTCTCATCTGGGAACCAGGCGGGCCGGTATGGCCCTGTACGATGAGAAGGAAGGGTTTAACCGGGC
>CAZUZZ010000222.1:0-3678 GCA_964625055.1 uncultured Bacteroides sp.
TCGCTTAGACGGCAGGGAGGAAAGCATGAAGATAGACGGTAAGACAAGAACCTGTGGATTGATCGGCAATCCGGTGGAGCACACCTTATCCCCGATCATACATAATACACTGGCGGAAATGTTCGGGCATAATCTGGTATATGTGCCTTTTCCGGTGGAAACGGGACGGCTTGGGGCGGCTGTGGAAGGCGCTGCGGCGCTGCAGCTTTTGGGGTTGAATGTGACGGTGCCGTATAAAAGTGAAGTGATTCCCTTTCTGCAGGAGGTCGATCCTCTGGCAGCGGCCATCGGCGCGGTCAATACGCTTGTGTCGATAAACGGCGGATATAAAGGGTACAATACGGATATGGAGGGCCTCTACCGTGCCATGGAGACGGAGGGCATCCGGATCGACGGGGAGGAGATTTTGTTACTTGGCGCCGGCGGTGTATCCAGAGCGGTGGCTTATCTGTGTGCCGTAAAGGGCGCTGAGCGGGTGTATCTTTTGAACCGGACGTTAGACAAGGCGGAGCGGGTGGCAAAGGAGGTAAACGACGCCGCGGGACGGCAGGTGATCGTTCCCATGGCGCTTTCGGCCTATAACAGTCTGCCCGATAAGCGGTTTCTGGCGATTCAGGGGACTTCCGTGGGAATGTATCCGAATGTGTCGGATGTGCTGATCAGAGAGGACGATTTTTACAACCGGATCCACACCGGATTTGACCTGATTTATACACCATGGGAGACTACCTTTATGAAGGGAGTAAAGGAACATGGCGGATATGCCTGCAATGGCCTTAAGATGCTTTTGTATCAGGGAATCATTGCTTATGAATTGTGGAATGGGGTAGAGGTGTCCGAGGTGGATGCGGGAGCAGTTTATGAGAAGCTGAAAGAGCATTTTATTTAGGATTTTGATATACGGCAGACAAAAGGGGCAGTGAGGAAATATGGGAAACGTGATATTGATCGGATTTATGGGAAGCGGCAAGACAACGGTAGGGCTCCGGCTGTCTTATCGTCTGCGGCGGCCGGTTATAGATACAGATAAGGAAATTGAGAGGGAAGAGCAAAGAACCATATCGGATATTTTTGCAACGGACGGTGAGGCATATTTTCGTGACAGGGAGACGGCATATCTGCGAAAGCTGATAGGGAGTGCCAATAATCAGATCATATCGGTGGGCGGCGGCCTGCCTGTGCGGGAGGTAAACAGAGAACTTCTGCATGAACTGGGACAGGTATTTTATCTGTGTGCGAAGGGAGAGACGATTTACGAAAGGGTGAAGGGCGACACGACGAGACCGCTCCTGCAGGGGGAGGATCCGCTCTCGAAAATACAGACTCTTTTAAAGGAGAGAGATCCCTATTATCGGGAGGCGGCGGATGTGGTGATCGCTGTAGACGGCAAAAACTTTGAACAGATATTAAATGAGATAGAAGAGTATGTGAACGAGAGGGAAGGAAACGCTTCAAAGGAGGGATGAGTGATGAAAATACTGGTGATCAACGGACCGAATCTTAATTTTCTGGGGATTAGGGAAAAAAGTGTGTACGGTGCGCAGGATTATGACTATCTGCTGCAGATGATCGCTGAGAAGGGGCAGGAGACGGACAGCACGATCGAGGTGTTCCAGAGTAACCATGAGGGGGCGATCATCGATCGGATTCAGGATGCCTATTTTGACGGTACAGAGGGGATCGTGATCAATCCGGGCGCTTTTACGCATTACAGCTATGCGATCCGGGATGCGTTGGCGAGCATTACTGTGCCCAAGGTGGAGATCCATATTTCTGACATCACAAAGCGGGAAGAGTTTCGGAAGGTTTCCGTGACGGCTCCGGTCTGTGACAAGCAGATTTACGGGCAGGGGCTTGACGGTTATCTGCAGGCGATAGACTTTGTCTTAGATTTTTTTGCCAAAGAGGTTGAAAAATAGATTTTTTTAGTATAAACTAGAAAAGAATTATATTTGTGAAGACGTAGGAGGAGATAGCGGTATGGTATCAGCGGGTGATTTCAGAAATGGCATTACCGTCGAGATGGAAGGTAATGTTTATCAGATAATTGAGTTTCAGCACGTGAAGCCGGGCAAGGGCGCTGCTTTTGTCAGGACGAAGCTGAAAAACATCATTAACGGCGGCGTGGTGGAGAAGAGCTTCCGGCCGACAGAGAAATTCCCTCAGGCACGTATTGACAGAAAGGATATGCAGTATTTATATTCGGACGGTGACCTGTTCAACTTCATGGATACGGAGACATACGATCAGATCGCTTTAAATGCAGAGGCTGTAGGCGATGCGCTGAAGTTTGTAAAAGAGAACGAGATGGTTAAGATCTGTTCCTATAACGGCAATGTGTTCGCAATCGAGCCGCCCCTGTTTGTGGAACTGGAGATCACGGAGACGGAGCCAGGCTTTAAGGGTGATACGGCGACAGGCGCGACGAAGCCTGCCATCGTGGAGACCGGTGCCAAGGTTATGGTGCCTCTGTTTGTGGAGAATGGTGAAGTGATCAAGATCGATACCAGAACAGGCGAGTATCTGTCCAGAGTATAAAACGGAGCATATATGTGAAAAGCCCATGAGACAATATAGATCAAGGTCTATATTGTCTTTCTTTTTGTCCGGAGAGAGTGGGAAAGAGGAGAATATGGATTTTCAGACATTTGTAGATCATATCGTGGATTTATTGCAGGACAGGATGGGAGACGCCTATGAGATCAGGGTGGTCAGGGTGACGAAGAACAATGATGTGGAGCTGACCGGTGTTGCCCTGACGAGACAGTGCGACAGCATTTTCCCCACTATTTACCTGGAGGGGCTTTATGAGGAATACCGGGAAGGGGAAACCTTTGACATTCTGGTGGACAGGATCATGAATTGTCATGAGGAGCAGGCCATGGCGCTGGATTTGGACATGACATTTTTTCAGGATTATGACAGAGTAAAGAACCGGATCTATTATAAGCTGGTCAGCTTCAGACAAAACAGAAAATTTCTGGCGGATGCCCCCTGCATCCGATGGCATGATCTTGCCGTTGTTTTTTATTATGCATTGGAGGAAGAGGTGGCAAAGAGAGCCTACATTACAATCAACAGGCAGCATATGCTGATGTGGAAGCAGAGTGCGGAATCTCTTTATCGGATCGCCGGGCGGAATACCAGACGGGATATGCCGGAGTTTTTAGTTTCCATGGGGGAGCTGGTGCGGGAGATGACGGGAATGCATATGAGGGGCGATGAAGACCTGCCGATGTATGTGCTTACGAATCAGGAGAAGCGTTACGGCGCCTCGGCACTGCTGTATTCCGAACAGATCAGAGCGCTTGCCGATCGGGTCGAAAGTGACCTGCTGATCCTGCCAAGTTCCGTGCATGAGGTGCTGCTGCTTCCGGACGATCACAGTCAGGAATACGCTTTTTACAGCAGGATGGTAAGAGAGGTCAACACGACCCATGTAGAGCCCGAGGAGGTACTTTCCTACAGCTTATACCGCTATAATCGCAAGAATTCGGAAATTGAGGAAATTATTTCTTAAGATGAAACACTAGACAAGTGTGCCCGTATGTGGTATGATACCTAAGATGTAACAAATTTGTAACAATTTTGTTCATCAACACGGGCACCCGTAGTCTAATGGATAAAACGTAGGCCTCCGACGCCTTTGATGCAGGTTCGAGTCCTGTCGGGTGCATA
>CAZUZZ010000223.1:0-3658 GCA_964625055.1 uncultured Bacteroides sp.
AAGATGGTGGGAGGACAGACGACCAATATTCCCCTGAAGGTCAATACCTCGGGCGTTATCCCGGTCATCTTCGCTTCCTCGCTGTTACAGCTGCCGGTGGTAGTCTGCTCCCTGTTTAATATCAATGGGGCGGGCGTTTGGGGTGAGATCCTGCGGGGACTCAATTCCAATTACTGGTGTAATCCGGATCAGCCTGTTTATTCGATCGGTCTGGTGGTATATGTTTTGTTGGTAGTATTTTTTGCTTACTTCTATACCTCCATTACCTTTAATCCGATGGAAATCGCGGATAACATGAAGAGACAGGGCGGTTTTATTCCGGGTATCAGACCTGGTAAGCCTACCAGCGAGTATTTATCAAGACTTTTGAATTATATTGTGTTTATCGGAGCCATCGGGCTTACGATCGTGTGCGTGGTGCCGTATTTCTTTAACGGTGTGTTTGGTGCATCGGTATCCTTTGGCGGAACCAGCCTGATCATTATTGTCAGCGTGGTTCTGGAGACGGTGAAGCAGATCGAATCACAGATGCTTGTCCGCAATTACAAAGGATTTTTAAATGATTAATAAATAGCAGGGTGGGTATAGGGACGGCAGGAAAATTGGCTCGTCCCTTACCTTGCTGTATGAGCAGTGCAGGATTTAGGCAAAAGGTTGGGAGAGGTAAGAACTGAGATGAAGATTATAATGCTTGGTGCGCCCGGTGCAGGTAAAGGGACGCAGGCGAAGAAGATCGCTGAGACATACAGTATTCCGCATATTTCTACCGGCGATATCTTCCGTATGAATATTAAAAATGGGACAGAACTTGGCATGGAAGCCAAAAAATATATGGATCAGGGACTTTTGGTTCCGGATGAGCTGACAGTGCGGATCCTGCTTGACAGAGTGGCACAGGGCGACTGTAAAAACGGTTATGTGCTGGATGGATTTCCGAGGAACATTCCGCAGGCCGAGGTATTAGAAGATGCGCTCTCTAAGCTGGGCGATCAGATTGATTATGCGATAGACGTGGAGGTTCCGGATGAGAATATCATCAGGAGAATGGGCGGCAGACGGGCTTGCCTTTCCTGTGGCGCAACTTTCCACATCGAGCACGTACCCCCGAAAAAGGAAGGCGTCTGCGATCAGTGCGGACAGGAGCTTGTACTGCGCGACGATGATAAGCCGGAGACCGTGAAGAACCGTTTGCAGGTATATCATGAGCAGACCCAGCCTCTTATCGATTTCTATTCCGGAAAAGGTGTACTGAGAACCGTGGACGGGACACAGGATATGCAGAATGTATTTGACGCGATCGTAGAGATCTTAAAATAACAGTTCAGCCAGACCGAATATGTTTGACAAATCATGCTTGCATGAATTTGGCAGGCAGATGAAGGTCTGAGGGAACGCCCGCATATGAGCAAAAAGAGCTATGAAATAGCGGGAAGCGCTGAAAGCGCGTTTTGCGAATGGCGTGAGCTGAACTGTAGTGGAGGCAGAAGTATGGTCACGATCAAATCGGCGCAGGAAATTGAACTGATGCGGGAGGCCGGCAGGCTTTTGGCTCAGGTGCATGAGAAGCTTTCTCAGAGTATTCGACCCGGTATTTCCACGAAGGAGATCGACACTGTCTGTGAAAATCTTATCAGAGAATGCGGGTGTACCCCTAATTTTCTACATTATGAGGGATATCCCGCCAGTGTATGTGTTTCTGTGAATGAGGAAGTCGTGCATGGCATTCCCAGTGAGGACCGGATCTTACAGGAGGGCGATATCGTGAGCCTGGATACCGGTCTGATCTACAAGGGATACCACTCCGATGCGGCCAGGACCTATGGAGTGGGACAGATCAGTGCGGAAGCTCAAAAGCTGATCGATGTGACGCGGGAGAGCTTTTTCCGGGGTATCGAGTTTGCCCGGGCCGGGAAGCATCTGCATGACATCTCCAATGCCATTGCGGGCTATGTGATCCCCAACGGCTACGGTATCGTGCACGATCTGGTCGGACACGGCATCGGCACCAGTCTCCATGAACCGCCGTATATCCCGAATTATCCCCAGAGGAGAAGGGGGATACGATTAAAGGCCGGCATGACGCTGGCGATCGAGCCGATGATCAATCTGGGTACCGGCGAGGTAGAGTGGCTGGATGATGGCTGGACGGTAGTTACGGAAGACCGATTGCTTTCGGCACATTATGAGAACACGGTGCTGATCACGGATGGGGAGCCTGAAATATTGACATTAGTATAGAAGAAACGGAATTGGGTATGGAAGAAAATATCGTGGGAATGCTTGCCACATCGAAGGCAGGACATGACAAGAACTCCGTGTATGTCATAATACAGGAGGACGGCGAGTATATATATGTAGCTGACGGCCAAAGCAGAACAACAGAAAGGCCGAAGCGAAAGAATAAAAAGCATATACAGATCATAAAGAAAGTGAAGCTGCCGGAATCGGACAGTGGATTTGATGATTTGGAGATTAAGAAGATTATAAAATCGTATCTGAGAGAAAGAGAGGAAAGAAATGTCAAAGGCTGATGTAATCGAGATCGAGGGAACTGTAATTGAAAAGCTGCCCAATACCATGTTTCAGGTGGAATTGGAAAATGGTCATGTGGTGCTGGCGCATATCAGTGGTAAGCTGCGTCAGAACTTTATCCGTATCCTGCCCGGCGACAAGGTAACTCTGGAATTATCGCCCTACGACCTGTCCAAGGGAAGGATCATATGGCGTGACAAGTAACTGATCGAGCAAGCTCGATCTCGAGGACTGCTTCGCAGCCTCGGCTGGAATATGAATTTTACGAAAAACTCTTGCCAATGGCAGGATTTGGTGTTATAATGTAAAACGGTCTTTTTTGAAAGGAGGGTTTGAGATGAAGGTTAGATCATCAGTAAAACCGATTTGCGAAAAGTGCAAGATCATCAAGAGAAAGGGAAAGATCAGAGTTATTTGTGAAAATCCGAAACATAAGCAGGTACAAGGCTAATAGATAGAGAGCCCACTTTTTGATACCAACTTATATGTTTGGAAAGATCGGATACCTGATCCGGTTGGGTAGGAACCTGCCCCAATCAATTAGTGTCGCGCGTACTATGTACGCGAAACGCATGAAAATGCAAAGGAAATGGAGGAAATGTAAATGGCTCGTATTGCAGGTGTTGACTTACCGAGAGACAAACGTGTGGAGATCGGCTTAACCTATATCTATGGGATTGGCAGAGCAAGTTCCAACAAGATTCTGGCGGCAGCAAATGTAAATCCTGACACTCGTGTCAGAGAGTTGACCGATGACGAAGTGAAAAGACTGGCAGAGGTCATTGAGAAGGATTACATGGTGGAAGGTGACCTGAGAAGAGAGGTAGCTCTCAATATCAAGCGTCTTCAGGAAATTGGCTGCTACAGAGGAATCCGTCACAGGAAGGGTCTTCCGGTTCGTGGTCAGAAGACTAAGACAAACGCCAGGACAAGAAAAGGTCCGAAGAGAACCGTGGCGAACAAGAAGAAGTAAAGACAGTATTAGACAAACAGATACAGTAACGTAAATAGTATGAGAAAGTAGGTTAGTTTATTATGGCAAAGAAAGTTACGAAAAAAGTGACAAAGAAGCGTGTCAAGAAAAACGTTGAACATGGACAGGCACATATCCAGTCTTCTTTTAACA
>CAZUZZ010000224.1:0-3656 GCA_964625055.1 uncultured Bacteroides sp.
GCCTACGAGGAGGTGATCCGCCTGGAGGACCGGATGCCGGAATTGGACCTGCTCTACATGACCCGTGTACAGAAGGAACGCTTCTTTAACGAGGAAGACTATGTGAGACTGAAAGACTTTTATATTCTGGACAAGGAAAAACTTTCCGCCGCCAGAGAGGACATGCTGGTGCTCCATCCCCTGCCCCGTGTCAACGAGATTTCCGTAGAGGTCGATGACGACCCCCGCGCCGTCTATTTCAAACAGGCACAGTACGGCGTCTATGTCCGTATGGCGCTGATATTAACTCTGCTCGGCATCGAAAGCTAAACTACTGACGACACCATGACCAAAGGAGGTTAGACCCTTATGTTAAACGTAGGAAAAATAGAGGAAGGCTTCGTGCTCGACCACATAGCGGCAGGAAAAAGCCTTTCCATTTATCATCATCTGAAGCTGGATAAATTGGACTGCACGGTGGCGATCATCAAGAACGCCCGCAGCAATAAGATGGGAAAAAAAGATATCCTGAAAGTAGAATGTGATATCAACACACTGAACCTGGATATCCTGGCTGTTATCGATCATAACATCACCGTCAATGTGATCAAGGACGGCGAGATCGTGGATAAGAAGGATCTGGTGCTCCCCCGCGAAATTCATAATGTCATTAAGTGTAAGAATCCGCGCTGCATCACTTCCATCGAACAGGAGCTGCCTCACATCTTCGTGCTGGCGGATGAAGAAAAAGAGATCTACCGCTGCAAATACTGTGAAGAAAAAGCATCCCAGCGCTTCTAAAACCGGCACTCGGCAATGGATAATATTCCCTATATTAATGCAAAGTAAACAGCGCGTCATCGACGCGCTGTTTCTTCGTGTAATATCATTCCGCCAGGTAGTCTATACCTGCGCTACATCCTTCATAGAGAAGCTGATCCTGCCCATCTTGTCCTTGCCAAGGCACACCACCGTGACCTTATCGCCCAAGGTGAGCACATCCTCCACGCGGTTGATTCTCTCCTTCGCGATCTTGGAGATGTGAACCATACCCTCCTTGCCCGGTGCAAACTCAACAAAAGCGCCGAACTCCTTAATGCTGACCACAGTACCCTGGAAAATCTGTCCCTCCTCAAAGTCTGTGGTGATCATCTTGATCATGTCCACGGCCTTATCCATCATCTCATGGTCTGTACCGCAAACGGATACCTGACCCTCATCGTTGATATCGATCTTCACGCCGGTGCGGGCAATGATCTCATTGATCGTCTTACCGCGCTGACCCACCACGTCGCCGATTCTTTCGGGATCGATCTGAATAGAGATGATCTTGGGTGCGTAAGGGCCAACCTCCTTGCGGGGTGCAGAGATTGCCGGGCTCATACAGTTAGCCATGATGAACAGCCTGGCCTCCCGGCATCTCGCGATAGCACCCTCCACGATGGGCCTGGTCAGTCCATGGATCTTGATATCCATCTGGATCGCCGTGATACCGTCCGTGGTGCCGGTCACCTTAAAGTCCATATCGCCGAAGAAATCCTCCAGGCCCTGAATATCTGTCAAAAGTACGAAATCATCGTCCGTCTCGCCGGTCACCAGACCACAGGAGATACCCGCTACCATCTTCTTGATGGGCACGCCTGCCGCCATCAGAGACATACAGGATGCACAGGTGGACGCCATAGAGGTGGAACCGTTGGACTCAAAGGTCTCAGACACGGTGCGGATCGCATAAGGGAACTCCTCCTCAGAGGGCAGTACCGGAAGCAGTGCTCTCTCTGCCAGAGCACCGTGGCCGATCTCTCTTCTGCCCGGTCCTCTGCTTACCTTTGTCTCACCTACGGAGTAGGAAGGGAAATTGTAATGGTGCATATATCTCTTACCCGTAACATTCGGATCCAGGCCGTCCACCTTCTGCATCTCAGAAAGAGGCGCCAGGGTACATACATTGCAGATCTGGGTCTGTCCTCTGGTAAACATGGCGGAACCATGCACTCTGGGAATAATGTCCACTTCCGCAGCCAGAGGTCTGATCTGATCCAGCGCTCTGCCGTCGGGACGCTTGTGATCCTTTAAGATCATCTTGCGGACAGTCTTTTTCTGATACTGATATACGGCTTCACCGAGCACTGCCAGATAATCCTCTTTATCTGCAAATGCCTCCTCCAGCTTCGCCGTCACATTTTTGATATTCTCCTCACGCACCTGCTTCTCATCGGTGAAGACAGCCTTCTCCATCTCCTCGGGCGTGACGATCTTCTTCATATCCTCGAACATTTCCTCAGGAACCGCACAGCTCTCATAGGTATGCTTCGGCTTGCCCACCTCAGCCACGATCTGATTGATAAATGCGATCAGTGTCTGGTTGATCTCATGCGCTTTGTAGATCGCCTCCAGCACTTTTGCCTCAGGCACCTCATTAGCGCCCGCCTCGATCATCATCACCTTCTCAGAAGTGGATGCAACCGTCATCTGCAGATCACCCTTGTCCCACTGCTCCTGGGAAGGGTTCACAATCAGCTCGCCATCCACGATACCCATCTGGGTCATGGCACAGGGACCTGCAAAAGGAATATCTGAAATACAGGTCGCAATGGCTGTACCGATCATCGCCACCAGCTCGGGACGGCACGCCGGATCCACGCTCATGACCAGGTTGTTCAGCGTCACGTCATTGCGGTAATCCTTCGGGAACAGCGGTCTCATGGGCCGGTCGATCACACGGCTTGTCAGGATCGCATTCTCAGAGGGCTTGCCTTCTCTCTTATTAAAACCACCGGGAATCTTACCTACAGAATAGAATTTCTCCTCATACTCTACACTGCAGGGAAAGAAATCAATACCATCCCTGGGCTTATCGGAGGCCGTTGCCGTAGATAAAACGGTGGTCTCTCCATACTGCATAAAAGCGCAGCCGTTTGCCTGTTTGCCGACTCTGCCGATGTCTACACGGAGGGTACGCCCGGCGAGTTCCATGGTGTAACTCTTGTACATAATTTTTCTCCTTCTTCTCTTCTATAATTAGTAGAGCGGATTTAGGGTCGGACAAGCCAACCCTATCTCCGCTCATCAGCTCTTACTATTTACGAAGTCCAAGTTTCTCGATCAATGCACGATATCTCTCGATATCCTTCTCTTTCAGATAGCCGAGCAAGCCACGTCTCTGACCTACCATTTTCAGAAGGCCTCTTCTGGAATGATGATCCTTCGGATGCTCTTTCAAATGCTCTGTGAGCTCCTGGATCCTTGCCGTCAAAACGGCTACCTGTACCTCCGGTGAACCGGTGTCACCCTCTGTTCTGCCGTACTCTTTGATGATCGCTGTCTTCTTTTCCTTAGAAATCATAGTTTCTCCTTTCCTTTAGGGGGTTACCCTAATAACCGCCTGACACCAAGAAGGGGTCGGAGTGTCCCGCCTCTGCGTGTCGGCTAAAACTCATACTATAGTATCTTATCATAATGTCCTTGTATTGTAAAGCAAATTTTCAATCATAGAGTATCCTGACCGCTTTGAGCGGGGAACGGTAGGAAACATTGGAGATCCTGATCCCCGTCTTGGGATTGCTGGCATGGACGACCTGCCCGTTTCCAATATAGATCGCCACATGGTTGATCGTTTTGACCTTCCCGTAAAAGATCAGATCTCCCGGCGGTGCCTCGGACACCTGGATGGTGGT
>CAZUZZ010000225.1:0-3655 GCA_964625055.1 uncultured Bacteroides sp.
TACAAGGAAAGGCAGACAGAATATCAATACGTTGCTCGTGATCTTGATAGGATTCTGTATTTTGGCGATCATAGAGATCGTATACGGACAGGCACAGATGAAGGTGGAACGGGAACGTCTCGTGCTGGAGGAACAGAATCGGCAGACGGTGGAGGAGCTGAAAGAGGAGTGGAGAAAGCTTCAGGATGGCACCAGCGTGGTGACGGCGCAGGAAGAAACAGCGCCTGTGGGCAGCAGTCAGGATCAGCCGGAACAGCCCGCCAAGGTGGTGGAGCAGAAAAAGCCGCAGGCACAGGGCAATCAGAATGAGACGGAGACGCAGACGCAGGAGAAAGATAACAGGAACTATGATATGCAGATCGTCATTCTGGGAGACAGTATCATGGACGGAGACCGGACGGAGAGCGGGGCGGCGGACATTATCAGCCAGCAGTTGAATGCGAAGGTCTACAATATGTCCATGGGCGGCACTACGGCGGCGCTTATGCCTAATGAACAGTATAATTTCGCTACTTGGGATTCTCGTTGCCTGTTGGGGGTGGTGAATGCCATTGTGGGAAATATCAACACAGATATCTTTGACAATTATGCTGCCGGTGATGTACTAAAATCCTGTGATTTTGACAAGACGGACTATTTTATCATAGAGTATGGCGTCAATGATTTCCTCACAGGGCAGATTCCCAACAGCAGATATCTGGAGGGTGGAGATACCCTGGCGATAGACAGTACGCATACCTATACGGGCGCTTTGGAGGATGCAATCAGCAGATTGAAAACTCGTTTCCCGGATGCGTGTATCATGGTGTGTGCGCCCCATTACTGTCAGGTATTCAGCGGTACGACCTTTATCGGCGACGGGTATTCTCTGGACTATGGATACGGGCCTCTCATCAATTTTGCCAGGGGCGCCGGTTATGTGGCGGAAGAATATAAAGAGGAGGGGGTTATCTTCTTCAATGCCTTTGAGGAGAGCGGTATCGACGCGGATACGGCGGATGATTATCTGGAGGACGGTGTTCACATGACGCCCCTGGGCGCCAGAGTGTATGCGGAGAAAATGGCCGGCATACTCTACAGGGATTTCTATCCCGAAGAGTGATTGCATAGAACAGACAGGATATGGTAGAATATTACTATTCAGAGCCATGCAGATTTATATAAAACAGGATGTTCAAGTATGCTTGATAAAAACTGTTTTATATAAATCTATATGGCGAGAAGCCATCATGAGCAAAAGGAAAGCCTCGTAGAGGCGGTTTTGCGAATGGGCTCTGAATAGTTTTTATTTTGTGGAGAAAGCGATGCGGGAGCTGGAATATCCCTTTGACGGGGAGTTTATCTTAAAGAAATCCAAAAAACTGAAGCGGATGCTCCTGGAGGAGCACCCGGATCTGATCGAAAAACGGATCGCGGTCCTGGGAGGCAGCACGACCCATGATATCATTCGTGTGCTGGAGCTGTTTTTGTTACAACAGGGGATACGGCCCGTTTTCTATGAATCGGAGTATGCACAATACTGGCAGGACGTTATGTTTGATAATCCGGAGCTTACGGCGTTTGCCCCGGATCTGATCTTTATTCATACCACAAACCGCAACATAGCCGTTTATCCGACACCGCGGGACAGCGCAGAGCGGGTGGAGGAGCTCCTTGCAGAGCAGTATGGGCATTTTCAGGTGATGTGGGATAAGATTGCAGCCACATACCACTGTCCGGTGATCCAGAATAACTTTGAGTATCCCTTTTACAGGATTCTGGGGAATCAGGAAGCGGTGTACCCGCAGGGTCGGCTACGGTTTTTGAACCGTCTCAACGAGATGTTTTATCAGTATGCGGGAACCCATGAGAATTTCTATATTCATGATATTCAGTATCTGTCGGCGGCATACGGGTTGGACCGCTGGGCGGACCCTCTGTACTGGCATATGTACAAGTACGCCATGTGTATGCAGGCGATCCCTGATTTTGCACACAATCTGGCGAGCATCATAAAGGCGGTGTTTGGCAGGAACAAAAAGGCTCTCGTTCTGGATCTGGACAACACGCTCTGGGGCGGCATCGTGGGGGACGACGGGCCGGAGAATCTGGAGATTGGGCAGGAGACGTCCATGGGTCAGGTTTATTCGGAATTTCAAAGCTATGTCAGGGCGCAGAAGGATATCGGCGTGATGCTTACCGTTAATTCCAAAAACGAGTATGATAATGCGATGGCGGGATTAAATCATCCGGACGGCGTTCTGAAGCCGGAGGATTTTATCATCATTAAGGCGAACTGGGAGCCCAAGAGTAAAAACATCGTGGAGATCGCAGAAGAACTGAATATTTTGCCGGACAGCCTGGTGTTCGTGGACGATAACCCGGCGGAGCGGGAGATCGTGAGTGCGCAGGCAGGCGTGGCGGCACCGGCGATCGGTACGCCGGAGCAGTATATTCGGGTGTTGGATCACGCCGGCTTTTTTGAGGTGACGAGCCTGTCGGAGGATGACCAAAAGCGCAATGAGATGTACAAGGCCAATCTGGTCAGGAAGCAGCAGGAAGCGCTTTTTGGAGATTATCGGGAATACCTGCTCTCTCTGGAGATGCAGGGGACGATCGGCCCCTTCGAGGGGATTTATATGGCGAGGATCGCACAGCTCACCAACAAGAGCAACCAGTTTAACCTGACTACCAGAAGATATACCCAGGGAGAGATCGAGGCTTTTGCGGCGGATGAGAAATATATTACCCGCTACGGGAAGCTTGTGGACAAGTTTGGTGACAATGGTGTCGTTTCTGTGGTGATCGGCAGAAAGGAGACGGCGGAGGATACGGGACGCGAGGTTTTGCATCTGGATCTGTGGCTTATGAGCTGCCGCGTCCTGAAGCGGGATATGGAATATGCCATGATGGACAGTGTGGTGGAGGCGTGCAGGGACTGTGGGATCGGAATGATCCTGGGGTATTATTATCCTACGGCTAAGAATGCCATGGTGAAGGAGTTTTATAAATCTATGGGATTTGATAAGGTGGAAGAAGATGACATGGGTGTCACAATATGGCGTT
Organism: uncultured Bacteroides sp.; assembly: GCA_964625055.1. Lineage (GTDB taxonomy): Bacteria > Bacillota > Clostridia > Lachnospirales > Lachnospiraceae > UBA3282. The sequence continues at coordinate 3,046 of CAZUZZ010000225.1, forward strand.
TCGTGATTCCAGATGAGTATGAACCGAAAAATACGGTAATTCGGGTGGATAAATAGAGAGAGGAAGGGCAGGCATATGAGCAGAGAAGAAGTGTTTGAAAAATTAAATGAAGTGTTCCGGGATGTGTTCGATGACGAGGAGATCACGGTGACGGATGCCACGACGGCAGACGATATCGAGGAGTGGGATTCTCTGGAGCACATCAATCTGCTGGCAGCAGTGGAGCAGGAGTTTGGCATGAAATTTAATATGGGCCAGGTGGTGTCCATGAAGAACGTGGGAGAGATGGCTGATATCATTCTCAGCCAGATTGGATGATGAGCAAAAGAAAAGAAGGCGCTCTGGTATGGAGCTTTTTTGCGGTGCTGGTATTCGGCGTCGTGATCGGGACGGGGACGCTGACCTCCGGGTTTCATCTGGTGGATGACTGGGAGTTTGCCCAGTATATAGACTGGATGACGCTGGAGCATAAGAGCTTGTGGGAGTGTCTCAGGGAGACGGTTGCGTTCGACCTGACCCTGCGTTTCCGACCGCTGTATTATATCAACCGCATTTTGATGGCCGCTGTGTTCGGCACAAATCTGACAGCCATGTCAGTTGTGAAGGCGGC
>CAZUZZ010000226.1:0-3604 GCA_964625055.1 uncultured Bacteroides sp.
CCTGACATATTCTTCTGCCGATACAGATAGTAAGGCACCATGTCCATATCCGCCGCCCCGCGGGCCGCGATCTCCATGATCTCCTCCGTGTTATTGTAGGCCGTCACACCGTTCTCTTCTATCCACTGATGCAGCTTGGAAGCCCGTTTTACCGCCAGGGAATGCACCGTCAGGGAATCCGGCGCAAGCTCCTTGATCGCCGCAATGGTATGCGCCACATCCTCCGCATCCTCCCCCGGCAGTCCCAGAATGATATCCATATTGATATTGTCGAAGCCTACCTGCCTTGCCAGATGAAAAGCCTCCACCACCTGCTCCACCGTGTGCTGTCTGCCGATCAGCCTCAGGGTCTCCTGCTTCATGGTCTGGGGATTCACGGAAATTCGAGTCACGCCGTGCGCGGAAAGCACTCGCAGCTTATCCTCTGTAATGCTGTCTGCCCTGCCCGCTTCCACCGCAAATTCCTGCACCGTAGAAAAATCAAAAGCGCCTTTCAGCTTCCCGAGAAGTCTGTCAAGCTCCGCAGCAGACAGAGAGCTCGGTGTACCGCCGCCGATATACACGGTGTCCAGTATTTTATCTCGATAGAGAGCCGCCACTGCGTCAATCTCCCGCTCCAGTGCCGCCAGATACCGGGCTACTCTCTTTTTCCACGCCCCGATGGGATAGGAAGTAAAGGAACAGTACAGGCAGGTGGTGGGACAGAACGGAATACCCACATAAAGACTGTAGCCGTTCTCATAATGCAGGGTACTTAAAATCTCTCGCTCCCGCTTCGCTATGTCAATGCTGAGCGCCGTTTTTTCCTCACTCACAAAATGGAAAGTCTTTAAGAAGGAAGCAATCTTCTCCTCGCTCTCTCCCTGCTCCATCATGGTCATGGCGATCTTTGTGGGACGGATCCCCGTCAGATTCCCCCATGGAAGAGAGATGCCTGTCTCCTCCCGCAAAGAGGTATAGAGAAACCGCTTGAAAGCGTTTTTATACTCTGGGGTATCCGCCGGCTCCGTCGGATGCCAGACATACACATGATCCGCGCCGTCCTCCTCATCTCCATTTGCCGCATTAGAGTTATGTAAACCACGAAGCATCTTTAAGCTCACTTCAGTCTCCCCGAAGAAAAGCTCCATTACCGGCTCTCCTTCCAGGATCCGTCTGTCCCTGACCTCAGAATCCGGGGCAAGGAGTCTGGGTTCCCAGCCCGGATAGAAGGACTGCACTATGGCATGAATATCGTATTGAAATTGATCTTTATTGCTTTTTATGATCTGCATGATCCTGCTCTCTGTCTATCTGATAAAATTTGTCCGTGTAAAAGGCTCTCTCTCCGGTACGCCGTATTTCTCTTTCCCCAGCGCAATGCTCTTCATTAAGAATGTCATGTTTTCTGCAAGGGTGCGCATCATCTGCAGGCCCTCCGCATCCTGCGCCGCCTCTCCCGGTGCCGTGCCGTGAATGCCGTTCCAATACTGACCGGAAGCAATGGGCATCCCAGAGATACCGAAAAACTTGTTCAGTTCATCATAGGTAGCGGTCAGTCCGCCGCGTCTTGCCGCCGCCACCGCCGCGCCCACCTTCATGGTCTTGTCAAAACGGGTGCTGTAAAAAAGTCTGGTCAGAAAAGCCACCAGCGTCGCGTTAGCCGAAGCGTAATAAACGGGGCTTCCCACCACAAGTCCGTCACACGCCTCAAACTTCCCGGCGGTCTCATTTACCATGTCATCAAAGACACATTTCCCGGTCTTGGCACAACTCCCACAGCCGATACAGCCCCGGATATCCTTGTTGCCGATATGTAATATTTCCGTCTCAATGCCTTCCCTTACAAAGACTTTTTCCATCTCCTGCAATGCCGTATAAGTGTTGCCCTCTGTGTGGGGACTTCCGTTTAACATCAATACCTTCATGCTGTTACCCTCCTGTTTTCCATGAAATCGTTCTCTGAAACAATTGGTTTTATTCTATCATATCTCAGATGCCATTACAGTGAAATATTTAAGAAAGAATTGCGCAGCAATTCTTTTGTCGCAGGATGCTGATCCAGCGACGATTATATCATTGAATCTGCGGTATGTAAATAAAGGTCTCCGGTCCGCGGATACAGAATCGCCCTATCTGTCCCTGGGCAGTCCCATTTTCTCCCTGACCCCCGCCGCAGTGATCCCCGGATGAGTCAGATACAGGCGGCAGATCTGGGCCACGCTCTCCGAATCGATCTGATATTTCCCGGCAATCTCAGAAACGCTTTTTCCCCTGTCCACATCCCGCAGGATGGCGCTCAGTGTCTTTTCCGTAAAAACCGTCTCCGGCGTTTTTTCTTTTCCGGACAGCTCTCCGCTTTGAGGAATATCCTGTTTGATCACATGGAATTTCCCGCTCTCCTCATCCACCTCCACTACCGCCATGGTCACCGGCTGAGAAAAGCGTCTCGGGCCGCAGCTGCCAGGGTTTAAGAAAAGGCAGTTCTCCGCTTCCTTCTCCTCATACTTATGGGAATGCCCGTAAATGACCAGATCATATCCGGCTGTGTCTCCGGGAATCCCTTTCTTATTATGTACCATAAAGATCCGCAGGCCAAAGATTTCCTCGGACAGCTGCTCCGGCAGATCGGCCGCCCACTCCTTGTCCGCATTCCCACGCACCACATAAAGCGGAGCGATTTCCCGCAAGCTTTCAACTACCCGTGGCGTATTGATATCCCCCGCGTGCAGGATCACGTCGCACTCCTGCAGAATCCCCACGACCTCCTCCCGCAGCTTCCCGTGGGTGTCCGATAAAACACCGATTTTCTTCATTTTTTCTCTCCTGTCAATACAATTTAATTGTTGCAAAATATCATAATGCTGCGGCTTGACATATCCAAACGCGTTGGATTGTCAAGCCTCACATATCTTTGTATCTAAATTTTATTAAAGGGCTCTTTGTAGCACGCCACGCTCCCCAGCTCCTCCTCGATCCGCAGAAGCTGGTTATACTTCGCCACCCGGTCACTCCTGCAGGGCGCTCCCGTCTTGATCTGCCCGGCGTTCACCGCCACCGCCAGATCCGCGATAAAGGTGTCCTCCGTCTCGCCGGAGCGATGGGAGATCACCGCCTTGTAACCGTTTTTCTGTGCCATCTCGATAGCGTCCATAGCCTCGCTGACCGTGCCGATCTGATTCACCTTGACCAGAATCGCATTAGCCACCTGCAGCTTGATGCCCGCATCCAGCCGCTTGGTGTTGGTGACAAAGAGATCGTCTCCCACCAGCTGTATTTTTTCGCCCAGCTTCTTCGTCATCATCTGCCAGCCGTCCCAGTCATCCTCCGCCAGGCCGTCCTCGATGGAAATGATGGGATAGCGTTCCACCAGTTCCTCATAGTAGGCAACCATCTCTTCCGTGCTGCGGGTGATCTCCGGCTCCTCTCCGCAGTCCGGCGTGCTGCAGCCTGCCTCATAGCAAGAAGAAACAAAGGAACCATCCACATCCTGTCTTCTCCGTTTCAGCTCTGTCTCTCCCGGAAAATGATAGACGCCGTCCGTTTCATTATACAACTCTGAGGCCGCCACATCCAGTGCGATCTTAATGTCCTGTCCCGGCGTATAGCCCGCCGCCTTGATGGA
>CAZUZZ010000227.1:0-3602 GCA_964625055.1 uncultured Bacteroides sp.
ATCAAGCATCCGAAAGTGAAAATATATAACTGTTCCATTAAGATGTCTTACTCCTCGATCTGTACATACTATGCCAGAATGTATGAATCCAAGTTTTTGATGGGCGCTATTGCGGCAGCATTATCCCGGACGGACAGACTCGGTTATGTGGCGGATTACCCGATCTATGGGACACTGGCGAATATCAATGCGTTTGCATTGGGGGCTAAAATGATCAATCCCTTTGTGCAGATTCATTTGGAATGGAGAAATGTCAAAGGAATCACCGCCAGAGAAAAACTGGAGCAGGAGGGTATCGTCTTTGTCTCCGACAGTGACATGATCACGCCGAAGAACGCTTCCAGAGAATATGGTCTCTATGTGAAAAAGGAAGACGGAACGCTTGATAATCTGGCGACACCGATCTGGGATTGGGGGAAATTCTATGAGCAGGTTGTCAAGAATATTTTCAGTGGCGGCAGTACGGAGGTGGATGCACAGAAGGGAAAGAAGGCTGTTAATTACTGGCTGGGGATGTCAGCAGATGTCATTGACGTGATCTGTTCCAAGTCTATGCCTCATGGCACTAACAGACTGATAGAATTTTTGAAGAGCTCCATACGGGCAGGAGCGTTTCATCCTTTTGACGGGCCGCTCTATGCGCAGGGAGGTGTCCTGCAGTGTGAGAAAGGAGTTACGCTGGGACCGGATGAGATCATTACTATGGACTGGCTGGCAGAGAATGTAGTTGGAAAGATTCCGGAGTTAGACGAACTGACGGAGGAAGCCCGGGCACTGGTAGAGTTTCTGGGAATCAAAGTAGATGAATCCGGCACAGAAAAAAATATTAATTCACAGACAGACAGGGCAGACGAAAACGGGGAACAGAAATGAAGATCTTAGTGCTTGCTGATCAAAAATCTAAATATTTATATGATTTTTATGAGCGGGACAAGCTGAAAGATATTGATCTCATTATTTCCTGCGGAGATCTGTCACCGTCCTATCTCGTTTTTTTCGTCACGCTCTGCAATGTGCCGCTGCTCTATGTCAGGGGAAATCATGATGAAAGGTATGAAAAAACACCGCCGGAAGGATGTATCTGTATTGAAGATGATATCTATGTGTATGAGGGGATACGTATTTTGGGGCTGGGCGGTTCCATGGAGTATATACCGAATGCGAGCAATCAGTACACAGAGCGGGCGATGAGAAAACGGGTTCGGAAGCTGTGGTTTAAGCTGTGGAGAAGAAAAGGCTTTGATATCCTTGTAACCCATGCACCGGCGTATCAGGTGAATGATATGAAGGATCTCCCGCATCAGGGATTCCGGGTTTTTCGAGATCTGCTGGAGAAATACGAACCGAAATTTTTCTTTCACGGACACGTACACGCCAATTATGGAAGAGATTTTAAGCGGACGGATACCTATGGTAAGACAACCATAGTGAATGGCTTTGAATACCATATCGTGGAATATCCGGATCCATAAGTGGACAATGAAAAGCGGTTATCCGCCTAAGGTGATATCTTGTTTCTGATACCATTGCAGTGCGTCTGTGAATTGTTTCTCCTGAAAATCCGGCCACAATTCTTTTACAATATAAAAATCGGAATAAACAGTCTGAATCGGCAGAAAGCCGGATAAACGGCACATACCGCCCCAGCGAATCACCAGATCAATCCGGGGTATCTCACGGGAAGCCCAGTCGTTTTTCATATCCCATTCCCATCCGTAGTTTACCAGAAAATTGACTCGTAGTATGCCTTTGCCGCGGTCGGACGACCGTTCGCGGCTTGTATAGGGAAGCAGCTCGACGGGAAAACAGGGCGAGGCGGCATTGCCGATCACATACAGCTCAGCGTTTTCCTGTTCAATCATTTTTACGGCCTGTACACAGGCTTTTGAAAAGGCGGCGACCTGTTTTTTGGGCCGCTTGCAGTTATCGACGGTGAATCCGTAGTAGGTCAGTTCCTGTACACCGATACGCTGCGCTGCCCGCAGCAGCCGCAGGCCCGGTTCCAGACCATAGGTATAACCGTCCTCTTTGTTTAGACCATTTTCTGTCGCCCAGCGTCTGTTGCCGTCCGGAATGATGCCGATATGTTTTGGAATACGTTTCATGGGAACCCTCCGTGTCGAAAAAACAACTCTTATCAATATGGTTAGATTTCAAAAAATTATACATAACTACATAATAGATAGAAAGGAGAATCTTTATGAGTGAGATTGATGATGTAATTCGTATGTTAGACACTATGGCAAAGGGCGGCATCAGCCGTATCAAGGTGGAAACGTCTGAGGAGGTAGCCGAGGGAGATATCAAGAGGGCTTATCACCACGGACGGTGTGATGTGGGAAGTCCCTTTGCGACAGGAAAACTGTTTGATGCAGAGGATCCGGACTGCGGCTAAAAAATTAAATATATTTTTCCTATTGACATACTAGGAAAACTAGAGTATGATGTCCCTATCGTATTAGAAAGATAATAGGAGGAGGACATTATGAAAAAGTTTAAGAAGACAGTAGGAGTATTATTGATCTTGAGTTTAGCGGCAGGACTTCTTGCGTGCGGCGACAGCGGGTCGGCGACAACGTCTCCGGCTGCGGAAGAGAGTGCACCCGGATCTGAGGCAGCAGCACCTGAGACGGCAGAGGAACCTGAGGCGGCGGCACCTGAAGAGGCGGAGGAACCTGTGGCAGTTGAGATTGACAAGGCGGCATTCGATGCGTTGATCGCTTCCGGCAGCATTGCAGATGATGCGGATATTGCGACCAGCAGCTGGGCTTCTTCCGTAAAAGAGGCTGGGGTTTTAAGAATCGGCGGCACCAGAACTTCTTTTCTGTTCAGTCAGCTGGATGAGACGGACGAGGGTCTTCGCGGTTTTGATGCAGGTCTTTATCAGTTGCTCGCCCGCTACATTTTAGGGGATGAGAGCAAGTACGAATTGACCCAGGTGGATTCCAGCACTCGTGAATCTGTTTTACAGAGTGATCAGGTGGACGCTGTGTTTGCGACTTATTCCATTACACCGGCAAGACAGGAAGTGATTTCCTTTGCAGGTCCTTATTACACTTCCCGTCAGGCCGTTCTTGTAAAGACGGGTAATACAGAGATCACCGGAATAGATAGTCTGGCAGGTAAGAATGTGGCAACTCAGGCCGGTTCTACAGGCCCGGAAATGCTGGCGGAGTTTGCACCGGATGCAGTGGTGCAGGAATTTGACAATGATATCGAGGCGCGTACCGCTCTGGAGCAGGGGCGCGTGGACGCTTACGTTACGGATTACACGCTGATGCTGAATGCGATCGTGAAGAGCCCCGGTGTCTATGAGATTGCCGGTGATGTATTTGGACCGGAAGATAACTATGGAATCGGACTTCCGTTAGATTCTGACGGTGTGGCGTTTGTAAACGGTTTCCTGAAGAAGATTGAAGAAGACGGCACTTGGGAGCAGCTTTGGAAGATTAGTCTGGGAGATCGTACCGGAATTGAGACTGCACCGGCGGCTCCTCAGATCGGTGAATAGACAGGGAGAGTATTATGAGTATCAATGAGCTTCTCACCCAATACGGAGACAAGTACATTCAGGCGCTTTTTACCACATGGAAGTTGACTGC
>CAZUZZ010000228.1:0-3595 GCA_964625055.1 uncultured Bacteroides sp.
GGACAGACCGCCTCCTGCTTTTCCTGCAGGTCACGTTCCAGTTCTCTTGCAAGCAGGCCGGCCTGCCCTTCGAGAAATGCATGATAAGTCGCTTGATAGGCAGCATTCCGTTCCCCGGTTTCCGTCAGAAGCTTCTCCAGCAGGAGCTGCTCCTTTCGCAGCTCTTCCTCCTGCCCTCGGATCTCCTCCGCCTGCTCCCGGATACCGCCTTTCGCGGTCAGCCTGTCCAGGTTCTTCTCCGCATCGTCCAGCGCCGTCCGCAGCCGTTCCACTGTTGTCTCAATACCATCCAGCTTCCCGATCTGCTCCTTTAACGCATTCAGGGTTTTCTCTGTCTCCTCCTTCTCCTCCCCGGCTTCCTCTCTTTTCCTGCGAGCCTGCTCCTCCTCTGTCCTTTCCTTCTGCAATGCACGAGCCTTTGCTTCCAGCTCTTCATATTGGGGCAGGTGCTTTTCTATCTCAGCAAGATTTGTCTCCAACAACCTGATCGCAGGCTCATTTTCCTGCTCGCAGACCTCAAGCAGCTTCTTTTTCTCCTGCTTCTCTTTCTCCAGCTCCTGCAGCCGGACAGACAGGTGTTCTATTTTTTCCTTTGTGCTCTGATATGTTTTCTCTGCCTCCGCAAACTGACCATACTTCGGCATGACTTTATGAAATGCTCTCTCCGTTTTATCAACCATATCAGTCAACCGCATCATATCGGGCTTTTTCTTCTGCAGTTCCTCAAGCATCTCCCGTTTCCCTGCAAGCTCTTCCAGCTTTCTGTTCTGTCCCTCTGCTTTTCCCAGATTTTCCCGAAGTCTGTTTCCTTCCTCCCAGCGCTTTTTGCTCTCCTCCTCCAGCCTTTCCAGTTCCTTCTTATCTTTTTGCGCCAACCTGACAAGAGCCTCCTCCAGGCCGGAATGCCCCGCCGTATAAATCTCATACTCTTCCTCCGTGATATTCTCCGGCAAAAGAAAAGCTTCCATGGCGTTTCTGATCTTCTCCTCCCCTTCCTCTCTGCGGCGCTGTAAAAGCTTTTTCCGCGCCCTGTCAAAGATCTCCTGAAAACGCACATAGGCCGAATTGTCGAAGAGTTCTCCTAATATCTGGTTCTTCTCCTCGCTGTCGGCATCCAGAAATTTTTTAAATTCTCCCTGGGCAAGCATGACGATCTTGCGGAACTGATCCGCATTCATCCCCAGAAGCTCCGTGATCCTTGCCGTCACGGCATCTGTTTTTTCTAATGGCTCCCTATCCGGTTCCCAGAGCGTCGCCTGCGGTGTCGTCCCCTCATATTCCTTTTCTCCGGTTCTCTTCTTCTTAAAATGATATTTCCTCTCGACCGTATAGTCCTGCCCCATATGCTCAAAGTTCAGCCGGATCACCGTATCTACGGACTTGTCCACATGATCGCAGTGCATCATCTCGAAGGTGCGGAACTTCTTCTCCCCTTTTCCGCTCGCCACCCCGTACAGGGCAAACATGATCCCGTCAAATATCGTGGTTTTTCCCGCCCCTGTATCTCCCGTGATCAGATACAGACAGTGCTCCAGCTTTTGAAAATCCACCACCGTCGGCCGGGCATAGGAACCAAAGGCTGTCATCTCAAGTCTGATCGGTTTCATTTTCCGCCCTCCTGTCTCAAAATATATGCAAGCAGCTCATCCGCATCCTTGTCTAACGCCATCTCCCCCGTATCTGCCGGATCCGCCCTCTGCACCAGCTGTGCCACAAAGCAGAACAATTCGGCATCTTTCTCTGTCGGCTCTGCGCCGTCCTTTCTCTCGCGATATAATTCCGCAAAATACTCCTCTATACTCTTCTCCACTCCCCCCGCTCTGTCAGAAGCATCCCCTGAATTGCCAAATTCCCGGTATTCGGAGACCAATTCCATGACCACGCTGTCCCGCTTACGAAACAGTTCTCTTAAAAAATCCGATATTTCCGGCGTGATCCCCCGGTCTATCACCACGATCCTCAGATATTCTCCCCTTTCACGGCTGCCTTCCACCGTTTCCCGAATCTCTGCAAAGGTGCCTTTGATCTCCCGCATGGGATGGAGCGGCTCTATGATCTGCGGCTGCACCCTGACTTCCGCATTCTTCTCTCCCAGCTCCACAAGCAGCGGCCCTTTTTGCGGCTGTCTCGTCTCATTAAAATGATAGCACAGCGGAGACCCTGCATAGCGCACCTCCCTGCGCCCCACATGATAGGAGGAATGGATATGCCCCAGCGCCACATAGTCGAACCCGTCGAAAACCCGGTAATCGATCTGGCCTACGCCGCCGACCATCGACTCAGAGCCGCCTCTTTCCGCCTCCCTGCCGTCCGCCGTAATATTCTGATGGGCCACCAGTACATTCCTTTTAGAGAAATCAATATCCTGCTCTTCCAGAAGCTTTCGCACCGCCGTCTCATAATCTCCGATGGAATCATCCTCCAATTTTTGCGCCACGACCGCCGGGAACAGATAGGGCATCAGCCAGAAGGTCACCTCCCCCGAACCGTCCTTCTCCTGCAACGTCACATGACAAAGCTCTTTATCCACGCTCCCCGCTATGTACACATTTTGTTTCGCCAGAATACCGCCTGCAAAGGAAAGCCTCTGACCCGAATCATGATTACCGGAGATCATCATGACCGGGATCTGCAGCTGCTCCAGACGGGTCAAGAGGCTGTCCAGCAACGCAACCGCATCCCCGGAAGGTGCGCTCCTGTCATAGATATCGCCGGCTATGACGATCGCATCCGGCTGTAATTCTTCTACTTTTTCCAGAAAACGTTCCGTCCAATATGCCTGATCCTTGTTATCGATCAGAGACACGCCATATAAAGACTTTCCGAAATGCAGGTCTGATAAATGCAAAAATTTCATGTTTTCTCTCCTGAAAAGAAAGAGAAGACCCTGCGATCTTCTCTTTCACAAATTCTGTATCCATTCCTGTTACTTCTCCGGAACGTTGGGAAGCCCCGCAAACCCTTTCTCCAGATCCGCATCCGAGGGAATATAATCACTCATCTCCCCGTCATGGAACTTGCCGTAAGCTACCATATCGAAATATCCGGTTCCGGTCAGGCCAAAGACGATCGTCTTCTCCTCGCCGGTCTCCTTACATTTCAGCGCCTCATCGATGGCAACCCGGATCGCATGAGCGCTCTCCGGCGCCGGCAGGATGCCTTCTACCCTTGCAAATTCCTCCGCCGCCTTAAATACCGCTGTCTGCTCCACGCTGGTGGCCTCGATCAGTCCGTCGTGATACAGCTGGGAGACAACGGAGCTCATACCGTGATACCGCAGACCGCCCGCATGGTTCGGCGCCGGTATAAAACCGCTGCCCAGCGTATACATCTTCGCCAGAGGGCACACCTTGCCGGTATCACAGAAATCATACACATATTTACCTCTTGTCAGACTCGGACAGGAAGCAGGCTCCACCGCGATGATCCGGTAATCCGCCTCGCCACGCAGCTTTTCTCCCACAAACGGAGAAATCAGGCCGCCCAGATTAGAACCGCCGCCCGCGCAGCCGATGATCATATCCGGCTTAATGTCATATTTTTGAAGCGCCACTTTCGTCTCCTCGCCGATAATGGACTGGTGGAGCAATACCTG
>CAZUZZ010000229.1:0-3582 GCA_964625055.1 uncultured Bacteroides sp.
ACTGTCTTATGGCGGTCTGCATTTTGTTGTGAGCAGAGGTGTAATTATGAAAAAAAATAAGCAGATGATGGCGTTGTTGCTTACGGTATGTATGCTGTCGGCAACAGCCTGTGGCGCAGATGGTACGGAGAGCGGCGTTCAGACAGAGCAAAATGTGGAGAATACGGGAGAATCGGCAGAGAATGCAGAGGAAACGATAACGTCTGAAGAAAGCACAGATTCTGCCGGCGATATCACGGATACCATACCTTTAAATATCATAGATGATAATTACCGTACTTATTATGAAGTATTTGTCTATTCCTTTTTTGACAGTAACGGAGACGGTATCGGAGATTTACAGGGCTTGATCTCCAAACTGGACTATATTAATGACGGTGACGATACGACGGATACGGATTTAGGCTGCAATGGTATCTGGCTCATGCCGGTGAATCCTTCGCCTACTTATCATAAGTACGATGTGATGGACTATTATAAGATTGATGATACCTATGGCACATTGGATGATTTCAAACAGCTGTTGGAGGAATGTGATGCCCGGGGGATCAAGGTCATTATGGATCTGGTTTTGAATCATTCCTCTTCTCAAAATCCCTGGTTCACTGAAGCGTGTTCCTATCTGCGGGAATTGGGAGATGGTGAACCGAAGGCGGAGGATTGTCCCTATTTTGAGTATTACCACTTTTCCAAGGAGAAGGGTGCAGGATGTTATGAAGTGGAAGGAACAGACTGGTACTATGAAGCGCAGTTCTGGAGTGAGATGCCGGATCTGAATCTGGACAGCGAGGCACTCAGAGAAGAGATCGAGAAGATCACAAAATACTGGCTGGATATGGGAGTCGGCGGATTCAGACTGGATGCGGTGAAGGAATTTTATACAGGGAATCCACAGGCAAATATTGAGTTTCTGAACTGGTTTCAGGAAAGCGTCAAAGCGCAAAAGGCAGACGCTTATCTGGTCGGGGAGGCGTGGCTTGATATTAACAGCTATGCGCAATATTATGAGAGCGGCATTGACAGTCTCTTTAATTTTGCTTTTGCCGATAAAGACGGAATTATTTCCAAAGTGGTAAACGGTTCTTCGGCGGAGCAGTACGGTGCCGTGAATGCATCTTTACAGGAAACCTTCGGGCAATATAACGAAGATTATATCGACGCCCCTTTCTATACCAACCATGATATGGGCAGAAGCGCCGGTTATTATGCGGGAGAAAATTCGGAGAAACAGACGAAGCTTGCGGGCGCAATGAATCTGTTAATGAGCGGTTCCGCTTTCCTCTATTATGGGGAAGAACTCGGCATGAAGGGTTCCGGAAAGGATGAAAATAAACGTGCCCCTATGTATTGGAGTAAGCGTGATGATATAGAGGGAATGTGTGACGGTCCTGCCGATATGGATGACTTTGAGATGAAGTTTGACAGTCTGGAAGAGCAGGAAGAGGATCCGACTTCTATTTATCAGTATTATAAGAAGGTGATCAAGATCAGAAACCAGAATCCCGAAATCGCAAGAGGGGAAGTGGAATATCTGGAGGATGCGTCCAACGAGCAGTTCTGCGTCCTGAGAAAGAGCTGGGAGGAATCGGAGATTCTGCTAATTTTCCACACCGGAGTCGAGACAGAAGAGATTGATGTAAGTGGGATCAGCATAAACGGGGCAGAAATTTCTCAGGATAGTGTCCGTGGCCTACTGGAGAGCGGAGAGGAGAAGATCGAAGTGTCGGATGGGACAGTGACCATGCCAGGATATTCGGTTCTGATATTAAAATAGAGCAGGAAAACTTTTGTATTACAAGACAATATGGGCTGTCGCTTTCATGATCAGATAATCATGAAGCGGCAGCTATCTTTTTCTTATGAAAAATATTGGAAAAACAGAAAGAGGGGTTGACGTGTGTATACCTTCCGTGTATGATACAGAAAAGGGTATACATTGGTATACCGAATGGAGATAAGATGTTGGAACTGTTGGCATCAGAATGAAAACGCATGGAGCATAGGGAAAATGATCAAAGCAGTAAATGTGAGTTATATCTATCAGACGAAGTACCAGAAGATTAAGGCTCTCTCTGAGGTGAACTGTTCCTTTGATAGGGGGAAGGTGTATGCCATCACAGGGAAGTCTGGCAGTGGAAAGAGCACCCTTCTCTCCCTCCTTGCGGGGTTGGATGTGCCTACGGAGGGGACACTCTATATTGAAGGAGAGGATATGCGGGAGATGAACCGTGACGATTACCGGCTGAACCGGGCTTCCGTGATCTATCAGGCATTTCATTTGTTCCCCCTTCTGACGGTGATGGAAAACGTGATGTTCCCCATGCAGTTAAAGCATATGCCCGTAAAGGAGGCGAAAGCGAGAGCGCAGGAATATTTGAAAAAGGTGGATCTGCCGGAGACGCTTTATAAGAAGATGCCCAGTATGATCAGCGGCGGGGAGCAGCAGAGGGTCGCCATCGCCAGAGCCATCGCCTCCGGCGGGGAGATCATTCTGGCCGACGAACCTACGGGAAATCTGGACAGCCAGAATGAGAAGGTGATCGTGGAGCTTTTGTGCAAGCTGGCCCACGAGGACAACTATGCTGTGATCGTGGTCACCCACAACGAAGTTGTAGCTGCAGCGGCGGATGTGGTCTACGGTATGTCGGACGGAGCGCTCTCGGTGGTGCGGGAGTAAAAATAATTCCGTGCGCAGATCATATTGTCATTGCAGCAAACTGCCCGAATAGGGAGGATTGGAATGCTAACATACATATTATACAGTCTTAAGAGAAGAAAAGCGGCAAATCAGATCACTGTATGGATCAGCCTCCTGTTGGTTGTCCTTCTGAATCTGTATTTTGGAACGATGCACAGCTACGAACGGCAGCTTGGCGAACTGGCTGAGAATGCCCCGGTCTATTGCCGGGTCACCAATAAGAACGGGAGCCGGGACAGCGGGCTTTTTATCTCAGAGAGCGTGCTGGATGGCCTGTCTGCTTCCGGTATGACAGCAGATGAGTTCTGTGCGGTCTGGCTGCTGGCGGGAGAAGGGGAGTTTACACAGGCGGAGTGGGAAAGAAGTGTGCATCTGCAGGTTTCCGGGGTCAACCGAACGGAGACGGTAGACGGTCTGTCGGTTGATAAGATCCAATTCAGTCAGCAGTATGATGAATCCGTTTTCACGTCTGACAGGCCGGTGTGTATTGTGGATGAGAGCGTGATGAGGAAGCACGGCTGGGAAACCGGCGATAAGATACAGTTGACCATGTACTATTACAACGCCTCCAGTGAGCTTTTTAAACTCGAGGCATTTCCGCTGGCACTGGTCGAACTGGAGATCGTGGGCAGTATGGAAAGTCTTATGGGAGTGACAGGTGCGGTTCCCCCGGATGTGGTCCTGCCATTTGAGGCTGTCCGTGGGATCTATCATCAGCAGGAGATCCCGTTCTTTGCAGATACAGTTTCATTTTATGTGGATGACCCGATGCGGCTCAATGATTTTAAGGAAGAGATGAAATCCATAGGACTGACGGAAAGGGATCCGGCAGCAATGGATTCCTATATCGGATATACGCTGGCAGTCAGGGACGGCAATTTCGT
>CAZUZZ010000230.1:0-3581 GCA_964625055.1 uncultured Bacteroides sp.
TTGACTTCAAGACAACCGGTGACTTCCCGAAATATGGTAATGATGATGACCGCGTAGACGCAATCGCTCAGGAAGTTGTTCATAAGTTCATGACAGCAATCAGAAGACATCACACCTACAGAAATGGTGTACCTACAACCTCTATCCTTACTATTACTTCTAACGTAACTTATGGTAAGGCAACCGGTAACACACCTGACGGACGTAAGAAAGGACAGCCTTTCGCTCCTGGTGCTAACCCGATGCACGGACGTGACACCCACGGTGCAGTAGCATCTCTGTCTTCCGTATCCAAGCTTCCTTTCAATGATGCACAGGATGGTATCTCCAATACCTTCACCATCATCCCGGGCGCTCTCGGTAAAGAGGATCAGGTATTCGCAGGCGACATCGAAGTAGATTTAAGCAAATAATCAAGGGAGTTATTATATGGATAACAACCAGATGATTGAAGATTTTATTAAAATGATGGATTCCGGGATGGCGCAGGGCGTCGGTCATGTAAATGTGGACGTGGACGCCACCTCGGAAGATGCTAAAAACGTGCAGACCATGGGGTGCACGGATTGCTCCCGCACTCCATTAGCCTGCAGTGTACCGACCCTTCATGACGGGTTGGATGACTTTAAATAAAGGAGGACATTACAATGGCAGCAAATGCTCAGGTAGATAACTTAGTATCTTTATTAGATGGTTATGCAACAAAGGGTGGCCATCATCTCAACGTAAACGTGCTCAACAGAGACACTTTACTGGATGCTCAGAAGCATCCCGAGAATTACCCTCAGTTGACCATCCGCGTATCCGGCTATGCAGTTAACTTCATCAAACTGACACCGGAACAGCAGGCAGATGTTATCTCCCGTACTTTCCACGAGAGTGTATAATGAAATAAAATTTCATAGCTTTTCAAAGAGCTGGTCAAAATTTGGCCAGCTCTTTTTCACTGGATTTTATATTACTGCTGTGATATCATGTAACTAATCCAAGGGCATTTAGAATAACTATATTTTCAATTAGAAATAATAAATAGAAAGGCGGGTGATTGTATGCCAAGTGCAGCAGATATTATCAGGGATTCCATCAATGAGTTTTCAAGAGTACAGAACTGGATGTTGGGCATTGACGATAAAGACTCGGCGGTATACCGGTCGATGTATGACAGATACACCGAACTGAAAATTACATTAATGTCTTTAGGTGTTAATCTGACAAAATTGGATAAGATCGAAGGATAAAGAAAGGAATATCATTATGCAGGGAAGAATCCACTCCTTAGAGAGCTTTGGCACAGTTGACGGTCCGGGAACCAGATTTGTGGTCTTTGTGCAGGGCTGCCCCATGCGGTGCGCCTACTGCCACAATCCTGATACCTGGGAAATGAACGGCGGCACGTTGATGGAGCCCGAGGAGATCTTTGAACAATATAAGAGAAACGAAGCATTCTACAAGGGCGGCGGGATTACTGTCACCGGCGGCGAGCCTCTGATGCAGGTAGATTTCCTGATCGACCTGTTTACCATCGCGAAGAAAAATAATGTGCACACCTGTATCGATTCCTCCGGCATTGCCTATAAAAAGAATGCCAATCCCGAATGGCTTGCAAAACTGGATCGTCTGATGGAATTGACTGATTTGGTCATGCTTGATATCAAACATATCGATCCGGAAAAGCACAAGGAGCTTACCTCTCAGCCAAACGACGGCATCCTGGCTTTTGCAGAATATTTGAACGAAAAGCATATCGATATGTGGATCCGCCATGTTATTGTCCCGGGTATCACCGACGACGACGAATACCTCTACAAGCTGGGATATTTCATCGGCGGTTTCACGAATCTAAAGGCGCTTGATGCGCTCCCCTATCACACCATGGGGGAATCTAAATATGAAAAGCTTGATATGGAATATAAGCTTGCAGGTGTTCCCGCCATGGAGAAGGATAAGCTTGTTGAGAAAAAGAAAGTGATCCTGGACGGCATCCGCAAACGGCGGGAGGAAGACGGGATTTCCTAAATCTGTACGCACTCTATTTTGCAGGCTAATTTAGTCACTGAATTAGCCGCTGAATTGCCAGATTCCCTCTTGTATTCATCCTAATTTTATATTAAAATGGGATAGGAGTGATTGATAAAAAAATATCAATTTCATCGACAACACACTAACAAATAACAAGGAGGATATTATTATGGCATATGTGATCAGTGATGCTTGCGTAGCTTGCGGTGCATGTGAAGGTCAGTGCCCGGTAGGCGCTATCAGCATGGGCGACGGCAAGTTTGAGATCGACGCTTCTAAGTGCATCGATTGTGGATCCTGTGCAGGTGTTTGCCCGACAGGTTCTATTGCTCAGGGTTAATTCCCGATACTTATGCCCGTGCACTCTTAACCGAGTGCACGGGTATTTTTTTATGCGCAGGGGTGCGTAATGTATATAGCCGCTTCGCGGCACGCACCCCGCGCGGCGAGTAGGGAAAAACTTCCCTACTCGATTTTTGCTTTGCCAAACCGAGTTTTGGGGGAATGTCGCTGACGGATCATCTCGTCGATCTTACGATAGTGTTCCTCCTCCTGCTTCCAATGTGCTTCATCCCTCTCCTCCTGCTGCCTGAATTGATAATCTAACTCCTTCAAGATACTCTCCTTGATCTCAGTGCACATTTCCTGATTGGCGCTCTTCACAGCCTCCGTCACCATATGCTGTAAAAGATATTGCAGTCTGGCCGCTTTCTTTGCCTTTTCATCCTCCGGCTCTTCATACTCCTGCAGTTCCTCCCTCGGCATCTCCACCACAGTTTCCTTTCCCTTCGACATCGTAACCATATACTTTTTCGCTTTCTTCATGACCATATCCTCCACTTTTTCTTCCAGCGACTCCTTTTCTTTTTGTATAGCTTTCTCCTCCTGCATCGCCTTCTCCGGCGGCATCGTCTTTTCTCCCTGCGTGTCCTTCTGATCCTCCGCTTGATACAGAAACCCGCCATCTCCCTGTAAGACCAGCCGTATCGCCTTAAGCTGCAGTCCCTGCTCCTTTAAGAGTCTGATCCGGCTGAATATCTCTATGTCCCTTTGTGTGTAGCATCGGTGTCCCATCTCATTGCGCTTGATCCCGAGCTGCAGTTCTTCCTCCCAGTAACGTAGCACATGGGGCTCCACCTGTACCTTTTTGGATGCCTCTGAGATGTAATAAATTGTATCTTCCATGTAAATCCCCCCTTAAACACAAAAAGAGACTCCCCCTTCCGGGTCGTCTCTTTTGTATAATCATATCTCTATGTACTCTCAGCACGCGCCATTCGCAAAACGCGCTTTCAGCGCTTCTCCGCCGTTTCACGGCTTATTTTGCTCATGTACGGGCGCTCCCTCAGACCACAATCCGGCTGCCAGCCTCGTGCAAGCACGATCTGATCATCCGTATATGGTCCGGCTGAGCTATTTCGCTAAGTTTGCAAACTTTGTATAATCCGGCAGCCATACCAGCTCCACCGTGCCGATCGGACCGTTTCTCTGTTTCGCGATGATGATCTCCGCGATGCCTTTCTTTTCCGTATCTTTATTATAGTAATCATCCCGGTAGATGA
>CAZUZZ010000231.1:0-3577 GCA_964625055.1 uncultured Bacteroides sp.
GGCTATACACGGCATAACAATTACTACATCACAGATCCGTCAAAAAAGAAGACAGAAGATACCATTGTCATCTTCTGCCATCTGGGCGTTACCTGTATGATGTTGAGCCACCTTCTGGGCATCTCACCCGTTCTTCTTCTGCACGGCTTCTTTCTGGCCACCACCTCAGTCACCGTACTGGGCACTGAAGAGCGGATGGAAAATGATGCTGTTTTCCGTGTACAGGTCATGGGGGATACCCAGCATTTGCAAAAGGGCGGCGAACCCATCTCTAAAGCCGGCTACTTTACAGAGCCTTTTCAGGGATAACCAGTCATCTAGCGGATCCTCTCCGGGAATCCCACTTTCTTCTGCACTTTTCTGAGAGTCTTGTTGGCATAATACTCTGCCTTCTGGGCATTCTCCTTGATCGCCTTATCAATATAATCTTTATTTTTGCTTAAGTCCTCGAATCTTTCCTGCAAAGGTTTTAAGACGCCAACAACGGCTTCTCCCACCGCCATCTTAAAATCGCCGTAGCCTTTCCCATCAAACTCTTTCTCCGTCTCCTCCGGCGTTTTCCCTGTGCAGGCACAGTAGATGTCGATCAGGTTCCGAATGCCGGGCTGCTCCTCACTGTAGCGTACGCAGGCAAGGGAGTCCGTCACGGCACGTTTGAACTTACGGATGATGGTATCTGGATCATCCATCAGGTAAATGCTGGCGTTAGGATTTTCGTCGGACTTTGACATCTTCTTCTCCGGGTTCTGCAGGCTCTTGATGCTTGCCCCCGCCTTGCCGATATAGGGCTCCGGAATGGTAAACACATCCCCATAGATCGCGTTAAAACGCTGCGCAATGTCTCTGGTGATCTCCAAATGCTGCAGCTGATCCTTGCCCACGGGAACCACATCCGCCTGATAGAGCAGGATGTCCGCCGCCATCAGCACCGGGTAGGTAAAGAGACCGGCATTGATGTTGTCCGCGTGCTTCGATGCCTTGTCCTTAAACTGGGTCATACGGTTTAATTCGCCCATATAGGTAAAGCAGTTTAAGATCCAGGCAAGCTCCGAGTGCCCTGATACGTGGGATTGATAATACAGGCAATTCTTCTCGGGATCGATCCCCGCCGCAATGTAAAGAGTCAGAAGATTTCTGGCTCTTCTGCGGAACTCCGCAGGATCCTGTCTTATGGTAATAGAATGCAAATCCACCACCGAATAAAAGCATTGATATTCCTCACACAGCGACACCCAGTTTTTCAATGCCCCCAGGTAATTTCCCAGAGTCAGATTCCCTGTCGCCTGCATACCGCTGAATAACACTTTATTTCCGTCTATCATACTACAACTGCCTCCTTCGTGCGCTCAAAAAACTATACTAAATATAGCACCGCCCTCATTTTCCGTCAACCTGTTACATGATTACAATATCCTGATCACATTAAGAAAGGACCGCAAAAGCGATCCCTTCCATTCGGTGTTCTTTTGAACTTCTGCAAAGATCAGTTGCCTTCTCCCTCGCAGCCGCAGGTAGTGCCGTTGTTATTAAAGGGCCTTGCCTCGAAACGGGGCTCAAATCTGGAATCCCTGGACTCTTCACAGGGACAGTTATCCTGATCCTGCATTCTGCGGGACGGTCCGGCTGATCTGCCTGAATCCTCACAACCGCAATTCCGGTTTCTTCCGCAGTTAAGAACGTTTCCGTTCTGTCCGCAGAAAAGCAATAACAGTATGATCCAACAACAGTTCATAGCGTTTCATCTCCTTTTTCTCTCATATCATATCGTATGCGGGAAAAAGGGAATGGTGCCGAACGCTATCCTTTCCGAAGGATTCTTTTTCTAATGTAACGCAAGGTCTTCTCCTCCCCCTGCTCAGCTAACATATGCAGGAGAAATTCCAGAAGCCGTTTGGTCTTCTTGTGTAAAGGCGGCGGCGTCTTGGAGGACAGATAATATTCTAACGGATCCTGATCCCGATAGGCCGTTCCGTGATAGACCTTACAGGCCGCCATACGATCCATAAACATCTCCACCACATAGCGGACGGGCATCGGCGCCGGCGCCATACCGCCCTCGATCTCCTTGCTGCTGTAATCGATCCAGTATTCATAATGGTGCTTGTTGCGCCCCTTGTGGTGAAGCCATGCAGAGGAATAGCCGATATCCTCCCGCTCCGCGTTATTGGGGCTTCTGTCTCCCTGAAAATATCTGGCACCCACTCTGAATTCCGTGGGACTGTATTTGGACAGGTCGTGAAGCAGTCCCTGCCTGTACAGACCTACCCGAAAGCATCCATCCATAACTAACAGCTTGTGGTGGGTGATCGTTTTAAAATGCTCCCACGCCTTATTCATCTGCTTCCTTCATCCCCTTTATTCTTTTCGGCTCTGCCGCTTTTCCTGCGGACAGGTTTTTTCTCCTCCACCGGTGCCTCCTTCGTGCCGCACAGCACAATGGTCCTTGCCGGCACACAGATCTCCTGAAAAGAGCCGTCATCCTCGATCTCCGGCGTCTCCTTTCCTGTGGAGATACGAATATCCCAATGTTTGCCCTTGGGAAGCTGGGGAAGCCCCAGATAATTTACCTCCCAGTGCATATTTACCGCGATATAGAAAAACTGCTCTTCTGTCCCCGACTCCTCCCGGTAACCGCAGTACATGATCGCCATACAGCGGCTCGCCTGACCGGTATCCGGTCTCCAAGCCTCCCTGCCGTGAAATGAAATATCCGGGAAACCGCTGGAGAGGGTATCCACACCCCGGCGCAGTGTTCTGCTCTGCAAAAGCCGCCGCCCCCGGCGCATACTGATCAGCTCCTTTGTGTAGGCAAGAAGCTCTTTCCCCATCTCGGTCTGGTTCCATTTGATCCAGGCCACCTCGTTATCCTGACAGTAAGGATTATTATTTCCCTCCTGTGTATTGGCAAATTCATCGCCGCTGTAAAGCAGGGGGATTCCCCTTGACATAAAAAGAAGCGTCAGAGCATTCTTCATCTGCCGCAGACGAAGCTCCTGAATGTTCTTTTTACGGCTTTTTCCCTCCACGCCGCAATTCCAGCTGCAATTATAATCCGTTCCATCCTGATTGTCCTCGCCGTTTAACTCATTGTGCTTACAGTCATAGGACACCAGGTCAAGCAGCCGGAATCCGTCCCATCTGGCCACGCTGTTGACACATCCGGCCTCATTGCGGTTATCCCGCAGATAGGAAAGGAACTGATTGATCATATTGTCATCGCCCTTCAAAAAACGGCGTGTATTGTAGAGGAAGCTGTCGCTTAACCACAACAGATTGCGCGTCCTTTTATTCTCCTCCCACGGCAGATCTTTTTCGCCTATCAGGATCATGGTATCTGCAAGCAGCGGCTCCGCCGCGATCAGATCCATAGGCAAAGAGGCGCTCATCAGTTGAAAACCGTCTATGTGGTATTCCAGCACCCAATATTTCAGAATATCCAGAATCTCTGCAGCCCCCACCTCTGGTGGAAAATAAAACTGCATCGCTACCCCTATGCCGGCGCTGTGAAAAGCCCGCACCATATCCCGGTACTCTCCCGAAACATCCTTATCGTGCGCATAGGCGCTCTTCGGCATAT
>CAZUZZ010000232.1:0-3563 GCA_964625055.1 uncultured Bacteroides sp.
GATGTGAAGGCAAGAGAGGCGGGACAGTCGAAATACACCCTGAGTAAGATGCTGACGCTGGCTTTGGACGGTATTACTTCCATGAGCGTGCGGCCGCTGCGACTGATCGGGGGCTTAGGATTTTTCGTGTTCTTTTTCAGTGTGATCATGTGCGTGATCAGTTTGGTAGACTGGGTTCGGGGAAATAATGTGCCCGGCTATACCACGACGCTGATCGTGTCCCTTCTGATCGGCGGGGTCACGCTGCTCTCTCTGGGGATCATCGGAGAATACGTCGGCAAGATTTATCTGGAGACCAAGCACAGACCCAGATATATCATAGACACGCTGGTATGCCGTGGGGAGGATAAGGAGGAACAGTAGGGATGCTGACGGTGCTTTTTTCCTGGATGATCATTGGCGGGGCGTCTCTTCTCTTTGGTAAGGCGATCACGGACAGTATTTACAAAGAGCGCCTGGAGGAGATGGGACGGCCCGATATTTATATCATGACGGGTGTTATTTTTCTGAATGTGTTTGCGCAGATTTTCAGCCTGTTTTACAAGGTGGCGGGGATTGCCTGCACTATCTTGGGACTGGCGGGAATCGTCATCGCGGCGGTCTGGGCATACAGAGGGATTCGACGCAGAGAGAAACGGACGCTTTTTCCGGGCCGTGAGAGAAAAAAACCGGAGTGGTGGCGGATCGCTCTGCTTTTGTTCGGCTTTGCTTTTACCCTGCTCTGGACGACTCAGAGCCCTACGCAGTATGATACCGGGCTTTATCACGCCCAGGCCATCCGCTGGATTGAAGAATACAGGGTTGTGCCGGGACTGGGCAATCTGCATATGCGGCTTGCGTATAACAGCGCCTTTATGTCTCTGCAGGCACTTTTCAGTCTGGGATGGCTTCTGGGGCAGTCCCTGCATACGCTGAACGGTTTTTTCTGTCTGGCGGCTTTATGCTATGCTTTTTCCACGATGCGCCTGTGGGGGCGGGAGAGCTGCCGGGTCTCAGATCTGTTGAAAGGTGTGATGGTGATCTATGTGGTGCAGAAGCGTTATGATATTTCCTCCTCAGGGACTGATATCCTGGCGATGCTGCTGATCCTTTATCTCTTTATCAAGTGGAGCGAGTACCGGGAAAGGGGCCGGGAGGATGGCGTTTTATACGGCTATCTGTGTCTGGTGAGCGTGTATGCCGTCACGGTGAAGCTGTCTGCGGCTTCCGCTGTGGTGTTGGCTCTTTATCCTCTGTATCTGTTTCTCAAGAATAAAAATGTGCGGGCGATTCTTGCCCACGTGGCGGGAGGGCTTGTGATCCTGCTGCCGTTTCTGATCCGCAATGTGATCATCTCCGGCTATCTGGTCTATCCCTATGGCAGTCTGGATCTTTTTCGTTTTGATTGGAAGATGGACAAGGCGGTACTGGCAGAGGACAGCCTGGCTATCAAGATGTTTGCCAGAGGCATCCGGAATCCGGCGGAGTATGATAATTCACTGGTGGGATGGATCCCCCGATGGTTTCTGAACCACGATATGGGGAACCGTATCGTGCTGGTGGTGGGTGCGCTCTGTATTCCTGCAGCGCTGTACCTGCTGTGGAAGAGTTTTCGAGAAAAGAAATATGCTCAGGGTGTGCTCCTTGGCGCTTCCCTTGTGAATCTCATTTTCTGGCTGGCCGCGGCGCCCCATATACGGTATGGGGGCCCTTATATCTATGTGCTGGCGGCAGTGACACTGGGTACAGCAGAGTTTGCCTATAGGGAAAGGATCCTGCCGGCGGCGGCAGTCATTGTTCTGCTGCCCTATCTGGCTTTTTATGGGACAAAGGCGGCTGAGGCGCCGGAGATTCTGGCGGAGTATTCGATCAGGCAGCCGGATTATCTTTCCTGGCAGTCAACTCAGTATCCGGTGGGAGGCCAGCATATCTGGAAGCCGGACGAGGGGGATCTGTCAGGCTATTTTGCTTTCCCTGCCACGCCGCAGGGCAATCAGCTCAAGGTACTGGAACTGCGGGGAGAGAGCTTTCGGGAGGGATTTCGACATGAGTAGACCGGATATTCACGCGGATGATTACGCGTTGACTTTAAATACTTCCAAGGATATGCTGGAGTGTATGCGGGCGGGAAAGCTCGACAGCATCAGCATCGTGCCCAATATGAGCTGCTTTGAGGAATGCATGGCGCTTCTTTATGCGGAGATACCCAGGCTTCCCTTTTTGCCTCTTTTGTCGGTGCATCTGGATTTTGTGGAGGGAAGGAGCCTGGCGGGGCGGGCAGTGGCACCGGATCTGGTCAAAGATGACAGTGATCTGATGGGACTTGGATGGGGCGGCCTTTTTCTCGCCTCCTGCCTGCCCGGTAAGAGAGGGCGGATCAAGGTGCAGCTCAAGCGGGAGATCAGTGCGCAGATCGCCCGGGTGCAGCAGGCGGTCCGGAAATGCGAAGAGATCGCAGAGCAGGCCGGAATCCCCTGTGAACAGAAGGGACTTCGGATCGACAGTCATCAGCATTCCCACATGATCCCGGTGGTGTGGGAGGCGATTCTGGAGACGGTGTCGGAGGAGGGGTATATGCTGGAGTATATTCGCAATTCCAAAGAGGTTCTGGATATATTTCTGACAGATGTGTCACTTTATAAGACCTACCGTCCCGTCAACTTTGTGAAGAACAGGCTTTTAGCTATCTATTCCCATAAGGTGGACCGTTTTTATAGGGAACAGGGTATGACGCAGATGTATCTCTGGGGGCTTGTGATGAGCGGACGTATGGATAAAAAGAGAATAGAACGGCTCTATCCGAAGATGCAAAAAAGGGCGGAGCGGGACGGAAGAACACTGGAGATCCTGTTTCATCCGGGCATCACCCTGCCGGAGGAGGTCACCGGTGAGATCGCAAAAGACGCGGCGGAGGACTTTTATCTTTTGAAGGACAGGCACATAGAAAAGGAAGCCGTTTTCGATATGGAATGGTAAAGGGCGGATCCCCGTTATCGGGAGCCGGACATAACTTCCTGCAGTTCAGGGATCTCCTCTTCCAGTATTTCCATAAAATAGCGCGCCCCCTCCTCGTTCAGATGATCAGAGTCGGAAAACCAGGACAGGTTTTCAGAAAACCGTTCATCGTGTGAATAGTCGTAATAATTGACACCTGTATCAGATGAGATGCTGTCAATGGTGTTGTAAAAGTCGTATAAGAAAGATTTTGGCACCGGTTGATTGTAATAAATGGAAAAGGGCGTGGTGATGAGTACCGGTGTGATCTCGTGCTCCTGGCAGTAGTTGATCAGGGACAGAAGCTGCTCCTCCCGCTCGGGCAGAAAATAGGTTTCCTTATTGTTAAAATGGCGGTCAAACCGCTGTGCGGCACGGTTTGCAAACTCTGCCTCATCTATCCCGTCTTCCTGTGCAAAGACGATAAGGGAAAGATTCAGATCCGGCAGCAGTTTCAAGAGATCCTCCCCGGCGGACAGGACGGGAAGCCTGGTGGTCACGATATCTGTGAACAGGTCGTAGTCGGGGATGTTTTTCGGGGAGAGACAATGATAGTATTTGACGGAGAGCGCCTGCGCCTCCGTTTCGTT
>CAZUZZ010000233.1:0-3556 GCA_964625055.1 uncultured Bacteroides sp.
TACAGCCATTTGGATACCTCCCCATGTTTGATCGAAAATTGATATAAAAACCCTGCATCTATCTTATGCTTTTTTGTGTAAAAAGTCAATGAAGGGGCGAATGTGTTGCCGAATGAAAATATCATGATGACTGCGATTTTGTACTGTACTTTTTAAAAAAGTATGTTAAAATGAAAAATGACAGGCTTGTCGTACGGATACTGCCTGTCAGAGAACAGAATTGAACCCCTCAGTCAATTTTAGAAACGGAAGAGAGTGATAAACAGGCATGGATAAGATACAGATGGAAAATGAGGAGATTGCCTACAGACAGCAGGTGGTCAATGAGTACAGACCGGATGTGGAGAAGCTGGCGCGCTATCTTCCCTGGCTGGAGAGTAAGGTGGGCGGCAGTGTGCATCAGAATTATTCCGGCTCCGGCGTCGAGAAAAACTCCGTGTCATTCCCGGTGTATGACGGCACACTGATGAGCTTTGTAAAAGAGGCGCAGAGGACGAGACTGATGGATCGGAATTACCGGTACGTCTATTCACGCTACAGAATCCGCACGATGCAGGATGAACTCCAGATGATCGGACGGACGACCATTCGGGAAATGGACGTTCTGAAGGGCATTCTTTCCAAATATGTGATGGAAGGCATGACCAAGGGACGGGTGTGGTCAGAAGGCGTGGAGAAGGGTGTATTCCTGCAGGTGATCAAGCAGATGAAGGAACTTTTGGACTTTTGGGACAGACCGGTACAGACCAGAGTAGTCAAGGTCAATGAGGAAGAAGCGCAGAAAAGGAACGAAGAGAAAAGTGCGCCGCAGGATACGTTTTTTTAGGGAGAGAAGGAAGCTATGGGAGAAAAATCACTACAGAAAAAGAAGTACATACTGGAAACCGCGAGGAAGGTCTTCGTGGAAAAGGGCTTTAAGAGCGTGACCATGAAGGATATCGTGGAGGCCTGTGAGATCAGCCGGGGCGGTCTGTATCTTTACTTTGACAGTACGGAGCAGATCCTGATGGAAGTGCTGCAGATGGAGGCGGCTGAGACGGACGACGTGTTTACCGAGCGGATCGAGCAGGGCGATACGGCGGCGGACATTCTGACTCTTTTCCTGAAGGAGCAGAAAAGGGAACTTTTGCAGAAAAAGGATAATTTGACTGTGGCAGTCTATGAATACTTTTTTGCGCATGGACTGACTGATAAAAATAATATGCTGCGCAGACAATTTGACGCGGGTGTCAAGGTGATCGAGAAGCTGATCGAGGCAGGTATTGCCAGCGGTGAGTTTTACTGTGAAGATCCCAAGGGAGCGGCGGCTAATATCATGTATGTGCTGGAGGGCATGAAGATCAACGCACAGACCTTTGGCATCACGGAGAAGATGGTGGATGAGCAGCTGCTTTATATCATGCAGGGACTGATCATTGAAGGATAAAAGGGGAGGGGGCAGACGTGGTCTGACCCCCATTTAGATATCTCAGGAGAGGAATACAGGGAAGGAGAGTCACCATGGGTAATGTCAGAAGAATTTACGTGGAAAAGAAGGAGCCCTTTGCAGTCAGGGCGAAGGAGCTTGCGGAGGATATCGAGAGCTTTCTGGGCATAAAGAATGTGGAGCAGGTGCGGGTCTTTATCCGATACGATGTGGAGCATATTTCGGATGAGGTCTTTGAGAGAGCCTGCAGGACAGTCTTTGCGGAGCCGCCGGTGGACGTTTTGTACGAGGAGACGATAGAGATCCCGGAGAATGGACAAGCGTTTTCAGTGGAGTTTTTGCCGGGACAGTTTGACCAGAGGGCAGATTCCGCCGTACAGTGCATCCAGTTTTTAAAAGAGGATGAGGAACCGATCATCCGGACGGCGGTGACTTATCTGGTCAATGGAAAGATCACGGATGAGGAGTTTAACCGGATCAAAGCATACTGCATTAACCCGGTGGATTCCAGAGAGACAGATATGGTCAAGCCGGACACACTGACGATGGTTTACGAGGATCCTGCGGATGTGGCGGTTTTTGAGAATATACCGGGGCGGGAAGATTTTATCGATATGCCGCAGGCGGAGCTAAAAGAGCTTTACGATTCTTTAGGGTTGGCCATGACCTTTAAGGATTTCTTACATATACAGAACTATTTTTCCCGGGAGGAGAAACGAAATCCGACTATGACGGAGATTCGTGTGCTGGATACTTACTGGTCGGATCACTGTCGTCACACCACTTTCTCTACGGAGTTAAAAGATGTGGCGTTCGCGGACGGCTTTTATCAGAAACCGATCAAGGAGACGTATGAAAATTATCTCGCTGTCAGGGAAGAGATATTTGCAGGCAGAGAGGACAAGTTTGTCTGTCTGATGGATCTGGCGCTGATGGCGATGCGGAAGCTGAAAAAAGACGGAAAACTGGATGATATGGAGGAATCTGACGAGATCAACGCCTGTTCCGTGGTGGTGCCGGTGGAGATGGACTACGGGGATGGGCCTGTGACCGAGGAGTGGCTGGTCTTTTTCAAGAATGAGACACACAATCATCCCACAGAGATTGAGCCCTTCGGCGGCGCGGCTACCTGCCTTGGCGGCGCGATCCGCGATCCGCTCTCGGGAAGAGGCTATGTGTATCAGGCGATGCGTGTGACCGGTGCGGCGGATCCCACAGTGCCGGTAGCGGATACCCTGAAGGGAAAGTTGCCCCAGAAGAAGTTGGTGCGGGGCGCGGCGAATGGTTATTCTTCCTACGGAAACCAGATCGGTTTGGCGACCGGACTGGTCAAAGAGATATATCACCCCAACTATGTGGCGAAGCGTATGGAGATCGGTGCGGTCATGGGGGCGGCGCCGAGAAAGAACGTGATCCGGAAAAATTCTGATCCGGGAGATATCATCATCCTGCTGGGCGGCAGGACTGGGCGCGACGGCTGCGGCGGCGCTACAGGCTCCTCCAAGGTGCATACGGAGAGCTCGATCAATACCTGCGGTGCGGAGGTGCAGAAGGGCAACGCGCCCACGGAGAGAAAGCTGCAGAGACTTTTCAGGCGCGAGGAGGTAAGCCGCCTGATCAAGAAGTGTAACGATTTCGGCGCGGGCGGTGTATCGGTGGCGATCGGAGAGCTGGCGGACGGCCTGGTGGTGGATCTGGACAAGGTGCCGAAAAAATATGCCGGTCTGGACGGAACGGAGCTTGCGATCTCCGAGTCTCAGGAGCGTATGGCGGTGGTGGTTTCCGCTGACAATGTGAATACCTTCCTGGAATATGCGAAGGAGGAGAATCTGGAGGCAGTACCGGTGGCGGAGGTGACGAAAGAGCCGCGGCTGGTTCTGATATGGCGGGGCAAAAAGATCGTGGACATTGCCAGAGCCTTTCTGGATACCAACGGCGCGCACCAGGAGACGGATGTTTTCGTGGATATGCCCGACGAGAAGGATAATTATCTGAAAAAGATTGCGACGCCCGCGGTGGCAGAAGCACTTTCCAAGGATGATATGCAGGCGGCATGGCTGGCACTTCTCAGCGATCTGAATGTGTGCTCCCAGAAAGGGCTGGTGGAGATGTTTGACGCCTCCATCGGCG
>CAZUZZ010000234.1:0-3543 GCA_964625055.1 uncultured Bacteroides sp.
CTCATTATAAACAATAGTCGGGACCGGGGAAACATTTAGGCATCGCATTACACATATCCGAATCCTAAGATGGTAAATTCCTTCTCTTCATCGCCCGCCGTCATCTGTATACGAATCTCATGATGCTTCGTCTCCTGCTCCTGCAGCAGGATCACCGGGTTACAATGGAGCCATCCGTTGATATGCGGATCCGCCACCAGCTTCTTTTCCCCGTCCACGAAAACCTCCGCTCTGCCGACTCTGGTTTCCCCGGAATCCTTAAAAATGAGCAGTAATGCCCTGCAGGACAGTTCCAGCGTAAACGCCTGCTCCGCATTCTCCGATTTCTGTCCGCAGTACATCCAGTTATAAGGGAACTCCGCCGTACAGGTAAGATTCTCGTCCATCTCCACCTCCTGCAGCTCGGTATCCGTAAAACGAAAGCTCCCGCAGACAACCTTTGCCCCCTCCGGCATATCTTTTCTATCAAGCAGCCGCACTCGTTCAAAGTCAGAGCCGATGACGGGTTCCGGCAGACCCTTTTCCATGGGATCCGGTTCCTCTGCACTTCCCTGCTTTGCCGCCTGTGCGAAAAAATAGGTCAGACAATCCGCCATGACCGTGTGTCCCGCATTGGTGGGATGGAACATATCGTAGAAAAACTGGTTCTTGGAAAGCACCCGGCCCTGCCCCTGCTTCAACCGAAACTGGGGCGTCACAGCATTAAGTACGCTGACCATGGGCAGATGATATCGCTCTCCCACCACCCCCAGACGGTCCTGCAGGTTCCAGTCGTTGGCAAAGACGGAGAACAAGAGCACAACCGCCGGACGGTTTGGCAGAGTTAAGATCTTACGCACCAGACTCTCATAACAGTTCCCTTTGGTCTCGTCCCCGTCATCGTTTACTGCAAATTCCACCACCACGATGTCCGGCGTCTCATTGCCATCCCGCAGAACGTCTCTCTCAAACCGGATCATGCCGAGCTCCGAGGGCGTACCGCCCACTCCGGCCTTGACAAAGCGGATATTTTCTTTTCCTCCGCATACCGAGACAAGATTCCTGTAAGATTTATACGCATAACACTCTCTATTTATAGGCGTCGCTCCGGCTCCCTGGGTGATGGAGCCTCCTATGTATGCAATGGTCACAGTCTCTCCGCTCTGTGCCTTCCCGATAGCGCGCCGCACTCTCCCGGTATCTCCCATTTGCATGAGAGAGCGGGCGATCATCTCCCGATACGCCTCGGAGGTAAAGTCGATCTCCGCCTCCTCGTCGATCTCCGGCGCCTGATAGCCATCATTCAGGAAAAAGCGAACGCTGGCGACAGCCAAAAGCTCCGGTTTGTCAAAGACAAACAGCATCTGTCCCGGTTCCTTGTCATCTTCCCTCCACTGCTGCCCGGAAAGATCGATCCGAACCTCCGCGCCATCCGTTCGGAGAGGACACCGCAGCATCGTCCCACCGCCCAGTTTATCCTTTTCTCCATACATCTGAAACAGAAACTCTACATTCTGGGTGTTATCATCCGCCTCCACACGGATCCCGATACTGTGCACCAGCTTCCTAAATCCCGCCACATCCTGCAAAAGCGCAAGAATCTCCTCATCCGTGATATTTCCTGCCACACGGGCGCTGTTTTCCAGTCGGCCCATGTCCTCGTAAATATACTGAATTCCTCTGCCATCCGGCTGCTTTGCGCCGAATATCTCCTTTTCCCGCATAACGTAAAAGAACGGTCTTTTACTCTCGGGGTCCTTTGGAGCTCTCGGTCCTCCCATAACGCTCTCCTCCTATTCTGCATCATCCTTGTCTTCTAATTTGCCATATAAAAGGCTTTTAAAAATAACGCCTGTATCGTTATTATTTCCACCTGCCGCATACAAACCCACAGTACAGCCCACAAATCCGCCTGCGGTCTCCGTGGAAAGGCTGCGGATATCCACATCTTCTGCCACTTTCACCTCTCCCCCGCTGCCGGATGCCTTTACCGCCGCCACAAGCCCTCTGACCTCCAAGGACAGCCCGATTTCCACTCTGCCCTCCGTTTGCGGCACAAAAAGCGTTTGTCCGGCGAACCTGCGGTCCACCCCATGCTCGCACAGATACACACCGATCTGAACCGCCTGTGATGCCTCATCTCTGGTCAGAGCAAGCCGCAGATGATACTCATTGCTCTGCACAAGAGCGATTCCCGCCTCTCCCTGTCCTTTGCAGACCGGAAAGCACACAATGGCCTCCATCCGGAAATGATGATGCCTCTGCCTGAGTCCCACATAGACCGGAGAAGCCTGCCTGCTCAGCGCACAGCCGCCAAAGGAGAGCCGCAGCCCCTCTCCGGCGCACAGACTGTAGCTGTCCGGATCAGGATTGCGCAGAAACAAAAAGGCATCCCCCAGCCGATCCATCTCCCCGAACCGATAGCATATGCTCTCCTCAAAGCACATCTTCTCCGTCTTCCATTCCGCAAGACTCGTCTCCACCGTCTCGGTGAGCCTGCCGATCCCCGGATTCACCACGGGCCAGCCATCCTCCCAGACCACTCTCGCAAGGAAAGTTTCCCGGCCCAACGTAGTATGCCCCTCCAAGGGCCGAACCGCCAGAGCCGCCATATACCATTCGCCCGCCGGCGTTTCCACCAGATCCCCATGTCCTGCACATTGCACCGGATAATCCTTCCCCAAATGGCGATGTGTCAGGATAGGATTGCAGGGATTATTCTCATAAGGACCCCAGATGCTGCGGCTTCTGCACACCGCCACGGCATGGCGAAATTCCGTACCGCCCTCCGCGTGAAGTATGTAGTAATAACCGTCCTTTTTGTACAGATGGGGGCCCTCCGGCCAGACCACATGACGCATGGCGCCGTTCCACACATCCTTCGCCTCCCCCACAAGACGCATTGTTTTCAGATCCAATTCCTGAATCCAGATAAACCAGTCCCCGTCATAACGGCACCCTTTCGGATTCGGATGAGTTCCAATGTAATAGCAGGTACCGTCCTCGTCAAAGAACAGACTGGGATCGATCCCCGCCGCCTCCGGCAGATAATAGGGCTCCGACCAGGGACCTGCCGGATCGGCCGCCGTAACGATAAAATTGCCTCCGCCGGAAACATTGGTGCATATCACATAGAAAACCCCATCATGATACCGTATGGCAGGCGCATACAGTCCTTCCGAATGACCGCATCCCTGCAGGGGAAGCTGGGATGCCCTGTCCATCACATTCCCGATCTGCTCCCAGTGTGCCAGATCCCTGCTGTGCATGATAGGGATGCCCGGAAAATAGGAAAAGGTAGAATTGACCAGATAAAAGTCGTCTCCCACCGCGCAGAGGGAAGGATCCGGATAAAAGCCCGATAAAATTGGATTTTTTGCAATTGCCATATTCTGCTGCCTCTCTTCCGTAAATATGCATTTATTATATCATACAATCTTTCCACAAAAAATGCCTAATGTGTCAGCATCTCCTCGATAAAGATCCCGTACCCCTTCGTGGAATCATTCACCAGCACATGGGTGACCGCCCCCGCCAGCTTGCCGTTCTGGATGATCGGGCTGC
>CAZUZZ010000235.1:0-3538 GCA_964625055.1 uncultured Bacteroides sp.
TGCAGGAGGACGGCACCTACAAGTCTTCTTTCTCCAAGTTTATGACGGAGGAGGAACTGGAAAAATTAGTACAGGCGATGCAGGGAGAGAAGGGCGATCTGCTTCTCTTTGCGGCGGATAAGAAGAATATTGTCTACAGCGTTCTGGGAGCGCTCAGAGTGGAGCTGGGTAAACAGCTTGGTCTGATTGACGAATCGCAGTTTAACTTCCTCTGGATCGTGGAGTTCCCGCTGCTTGAGTGGAGCGAGGAGGAAAACCGGTTTATGGCGATGCACCATCCTTTCACCATGCCCATGGAGGAGGACTGGCAGTACATTGATTCCGATCCGGGAAGAGTTCGCGCGAAAGCCTACGACATTGTGTTGAACGGTGTGGAGCTGGGCGGCGGTTCTGTCAGGATCCATCAGGATGATATTCAGGAGAAGATGTTCGAGGTGCTGGGCTTTACCAAAGAAAAGGCATGGGAACAGTTCGGCTTCCTTTTAAGCGCGTTCAAATACGGTGTGCCGCCTCATGCGGGACTGGCATATGGTCTGGATCGTATCGTCATGCTGCTGACCCATGCGGAAAGCATTCGTGAAGTCATTGCTTTCCCGAAGATCAAAGATGCCTCCTGTCTGATGACGGAAGCGCCGGGGACGGTGGATGAAGAGCAGCTTGCGGAGCTGCAGATCGCGATCGTGCCCGCACAGGAGGAGCAGGAGACAGAATAGAAGCCGAAAAAGGAGCAGCTATGGCGGAGCAGAAAATAGATAACGTAAAACTGGAAGAGGCGATAGACGCCTTCCGGGCAGATAAAGAGAGAGAAAGCTTTGCGAGGGTGATGGAGCTTTTAGAGCGGTCGATCGTGCTGGTACCGGCTATGCCGCCGGCAGATCTGGCGCCGGAGATTAAAGAGCAGATGCAGGCGGGAAAACCGGTGCGGCTTCCGAAGGAGACGAAGATTGTGCCTTGTCTCCTGCGCAAGGAGTCGGGGGAGCAGGGACTTCCCATTTTTACCTCGCCGGAAAAGATCCCGGCGGATAAAAAGCCGCCCATGGTGATGGCGATGCCCTTTATGGGCTGTGTCTCCATGGTGATGTCCAATCCGGATAAAGTGCTGGAGATTGTGGTCAATCCTTTTACCGGCATGATGGTGATAAGCAGAGCGATCCTGGAGGTGGCGGAGAAGCGCAGGCAGGCTGCCGGTCAGGTCAAGACCGTGCAGATGACCAGAGAGCAGTTTCGGAGTTTTGCGCACAATCGGGTTTCCCTGGCAGTGCTGCCGAAGTATCTCTTTGAGCATAAGGAAGAGGGGCTTAAAAGGCTGCAGCAGGAGGAGGGCGCCTTTCTGGCCGGCCTTTACGATGAAGTATATCCAAAAGGGGAAAAGAGCGGGCATCAGGCCGGAGATTTCTCTCTGATGACGCTCAACCTGACCGACAATATACAGCTCACTCGTCTGGATATGCCTGACGAGACCATGAAGGAAGGACTTTGCTACCGTGTCTATGCGGTGTGGAAGCGGGATGCGGAGGAAGTGCTCTACTATACGCTGGAGAAGACGAAGGATGGCAATTTTATTGCGAAAGTCACGTCAGAAGGCAAGCATGAGATGGTGGAGCCTGCGCCGGATAACGGAGCGGAGATCGAGGCAATTTTGAACCTTGTAGAAAGGAATTGATCCATGATAGACACGATCATATTTGATCTGGACGGAACACTTCTTGACACGCTGGAAGATCTGACAGACAGCGTAAATTATGCCATGGAGCGGTTTGGCCTGCCCACACATACGCTGGAGGCAGTGCGCGGTTTCGTGGGAAACGGCGTGGCGAAGCTGATCGAGCGTGCGATCCCGCAGGGGCCGGAGAACCCTTCCTATGAGGCAATTTTGGAGACGTTTAAAGGGCATTACGCAAAACACTGTGAGGATAAGACACGCCCCTATGAGGGCATTATGGAAGCGCTTGCTCTGCTGCAGAAGCAGGAATATCATCTGGCGATCGTCTCCAATAAGTTTGACGGCGCAGTGAAGCAGCTTTGTAAAAAATATTTCGGGGAATACATCTCGGTGGCGATCGGAGAGAGTGACCGGGTAAAAAGAAAACCGGCGCCCGATACGGTGTATCAGGCGCTTCGTGAACTGGGGAGCGATGGCTCCCGTGCGATTTATGTTGGAGATTCCGAGGTGGATCTGCAGACGGCGCAAAATGCGAAACTGCCCTGTGTCAGCGTTACCTGGGGATTCCGGACGAAAGAGCAGCTTTTAAATGCCGGTGCAGAGCTGATCATCAGGACTCCGCAGGAGCTTCCGGATCTTCTGGCTCGTCTTCGGGCGGAAGGGTGATCAGTACCTTTACGATACGGTTATCCTGAACGCCGCAGGCCTGCAATGTGATGCCGTTTTCTAAAACGATGGTCTCCTGATCTTCGGGCAGGCGGTCAAGCTGCTCCAGCATCAGGCCGCCCACGGAATCATAGTCTTCGGAATCCAGGTCGATATTCAGGGCGTCGTTGATGTCATTCAGCTTCATGCCGCCCTCCACCAGATATTTTCCTTCTTCGGTCTCCTGGATCAGCTCTTCTTCATCCGCATCGTACTCATCCCGGATCTCACCTACCAGCTCCTCGATCATATCCTCCATGGTGATCATACCCACGGTGGCGCCGTATTCGCTTAAGACAAAGGCGATATTGCAGGACTTTTCACGGATCTCCATCAAAAGATCCGAAACCTTCTTATATTCATAAGTATAGTAAGCCTCCCGAAGGATCTTCTTGAGGCTGAATTTTTCCTTATCCTTTACCAGAATAAAATCCTTTATATTGACCATGCCGATGATGTGGTCGGGGTCGTCGTCGTAGACGGGGATTCGTGTAAACATACAGGACTGAAAGGTGGAGAGCAGTTCCTGATAGGTGGTGCTTAAGGGGATCGTCGTCATCTGGATCCGGGGGATCATAATGTCTTTGGCTACGGTATCGCCGAAATCAAAGACGTTGTAGATCAGCTCACGTTCCTCCTCCTCGATCACGCCGCCCTCGTGGCTTACGTCCACATAGGTCTTCAGTTCTTTTTCTGTGATACGGAAGTTGTTGCCTTCGGAACTGATATGTAACAGCTTCAGGATGCAGTTGGAGAGTTTGTCCACCAGAAAGATGATCGGTGTTAAAATCGTCATCAGCATACGGATGACGGGTCCGAACAGGAGGGTGATAGACTCGGCGCGCTGCATAGCCCAGGTCTTGGGGATGATCTCACCGAACATTAAGACTACGAAAGTCAGGATCCCGGTGGCGATACCGACTGCCGTACTGCCCCAGAGGCTGATGGCAAAAGTGGTAGTCACGGAGGATGCGGACAGATTGACGATGTTGTTGCCGATCAGGATGGCACTCAGCATTTTACCGTACTGATCCAAGATGGCGAGCGCCCGGATGGCTCCTTTGTGGTTCTCTTCCGCAAGAGCCCGGAGCTTTACCCGGTTGACCGTGGAAAAGGCAGTCTCCGCCGAGGAGAAAAAGGCTGACAAAAGAACGAGAATGGCCAGCGAAA
>CAZUZZ010000236.1:0-207 GCA_964625055.1 uncultured Bacteroides sp.
CTTCACCAAGGGAAACGGCAGCATCGGCACACAGGGCTGCGTGTCCTTTATGTTTGATAAGAAGGGACTTATCATCATCGACAAGGAAGAGTGTCAGATGGATGCGGACGATCTGATGATGACGGCTCTGGATGAGGGTGCGGAGGATTTCTCCGAGGAGGAGGACAGCTACGAGATCTATACGGATCCCGATCAGTGGAGCGAGGT
>CAZUZZ010000236.1:227-3528 GCA_964625055.1 uncultured Bacteroides sp.
GAGACAGCCATCAAGAATCTGCAAAAGACGCTGGATCTTCTGGAAGACGACGACGACGTGCAGGCAGTGTACCACAACTGGCAGGAGGATTAATATCGTGAAAAAAGAAACGATTTGTATACAGTCGGGCTGGAAGCCGAAAAACGGGGAACCCCGCGTACTGCCGATCTATCAGAGCACGACATTTAAATATGAGGATTCCGAACAGATGGGACGGCTTTTTGATCTGGAGGAGAACGGTTATTTTTATTCCAGACTGCAGAACCCCACAAACGATTGTGTGGCGGCGAAGATCTGCGAGCTGGAGGGCGGCGTGGCAGCCATGCTGACTTCTTCCGGGCAGGCGGCGCTCTACTATGCCATCTTTAATATCTGTGAGGCGGGAGATCATGTGGTGATGAGTTCCACGGTCTACGGCGGCAGCTTTAATCTCATTACCTGCACTATGAAAAAAATGGGCGTTACCTGTACGGTGGTGGATCCTGATGCCCCTGCTGAAGAGATTGAGAAGGCTTTTCAGGAAAACACAAAATGTGTCTTTGGGGAGACCATTGCGAATCCGGCGTTAGTGGTTCTGGATATTGAAAAATTTGCGTCTCTTGCCCATGCCCATCATGTGCCGCTCATTGTGGATAATACTTTTGCCACGCCGATCAACTGCAATCCTTTTGCATGGGGTGCGGATATCGCGGTGCATTCCACTACGAAATATATGGATGGACACGCTATGTCGCTTGGCGGCTGCATCGTGGACTCCGGAAATTTTGACTGGGCGGCTTATCCGGACAAGTTCCCCGGACTTTGTACGCCGGATGAATCTTATCACGGTATTGTTTATACAGAAAAGTTTGGCAAGGCGGCCTATATCACAAAGGCGACCAGTCAGCTGATGCGGGATCTGGGCGCTATGCAGTCCCCACAGAATGCCTTTTTATTGAATGTAGGATTGGAAACGCTGCCTCTCAGGGTGGAGCGGCACTGTTACAATGCCCAGAAATGTGCGGAGTATCTGGAAGGACATGAAAAGGTGGCGTGGGTGAATTATCCGGGACTTCCGGGAAACACCTACCATGAACTGGCACAAAAATATATGCCTCATGGCACTTGCGGCGTGATCTCTTTCGGTTTAAAGGGCGGAAGAGCCGCCGCCGGTAAGATGATGGATCAGTTGAAACTGGCGGCTATCGTGACCCATGTGGCGGATGCGAGAACAAGCGTCCTGCATCCGGCCAGCCATACCCACAGACAGATGAATGATGAACAGCTTAGAGAGGCGGGCGTTGCCCCGGATCTGATCAGACTCTCTGTGGGGATAGAGCATATCGATGATATCATTGCAGATCTGGAGCAGGCGCTTGCCAAGATCTGATCCTTACAGGAAGAAAAGGACTGGACTATGACTTATCGGAAAACCTGGTTCAGCTATGTGCTGTGGGCAGCTTACGCTGGTTTGTGCGTGATGCTTCTTTCTTATACTGGGTATCAAATCTATGCCGGGTATGTGGCGCTGCCGCTTGCCCGGCTTGGTGCGCTTATTATTTTTCCACTGCTTGTCTGTGTCTATCTGGCGATTCGGCTTTCCAGTCAGGCGATCCGCAAAAGACA
Source organism: uncultured Bacteroides sp. (assembly GCA_964625055.1). Lineage (GTDB taxonomy): Bacteria > Bacillota > Clostridia > Lachnospirales > Lachnospiraceae > UBA3282. Next base: position 1,833 of record CAZUZZ010000236.1, read on the forward strand.
CAGTGTATCTTTGTATACGAGGGCTATGCTGGAAGCGGTTGTGGTCTCAGTCTCATTTGTGTTTGGATTGCTTTACAGACTGCGTGCGCTTTTATACACGACTTATGACTCTGCCGCGATCGAATCCATAACCAGCGATTATTATGCGAGAGCGCTGGTACGTATAGGAGAAACGTTTGAGCCTATGGCGCATGGGTTGAGCCAGTTGTATGTGCTTTGTCTCTCCGTCTTTTTTTCCTTTTTGGGAAACGATGTGATTTCCGCCATGCTTTTCCAAATCACGTTGCAGCTGTTGGCAATGCTGCTTGCTTTTCGTGTCGCAAAAAAGGCGGCGAGAAGGCTGCCGGCCTGTGTGGTTTTACTCTCTCTGGCCTTTTCCGATGTCTTTGTTGCAAAGATTTCCGTCATTGACCCGGAATGTTTCTATCTGGTACTGTATCTTCTGGGACTTCTCGTGATCCTTGGTTTTATAAAGGAGTATCTGGCGGGGAAGTCTGTTTTGGGAGGTCTGCCGGGGGCGTTTTTTGCGGGAGTGTGCATAGGAGTGCTTACCTATCTGGAACTGTGGTCTGTCACCCTTCTTTTCTTTCTGGTTGGTCTTTTCACCGGGAAAAGGGAGAGAGAAGATCGCATTTCCCAAAGAATTTTGCACACATTTATGACGGTAGTGTCATGTGTTGGAAGTTTCCTTGTGACGATCGGTGCGGATGCGGCGCTCAGCAGTGTCAGTTTTGAGCGTTCTCTCAGGGTTTGGGCATATCCCTATTCACTCATCCGGTGGAACGGTTTTCTGTTTGACGCAGTCAAAGGGGATTTGCTCTTTTGGGCATTGTTGGTTCTGCCGGCGGCGTTTCTGGTGTTTGAATTTCTAAGAGGGGGCCGGGAACAGAATTATACGCTGTGGATGTTTGTCTGTGTGCTGTTTACTCCGGTGATGATGATGGATCTTAACAGGATCGGTTACGGGAGTATTCTCCTGTTTATCTGGAGCATGATGGCGGGTCTGGGATTGAAAAACTGTATTCTGGCCGGTCAGGCCGAGGTGATGCGGGCTAAGATACAGGGGATCAACGCCTCTGCAGGAGCGGAAGCGGTACAGGAGATCAAGGCGGCGACAGAGATCGCGGAGAAAAACGCGGCGGAAGAGCAGACGGGAGAAAAGCCACGCTATATCGAGAATCCCCTGCCTGTGCCGAAGAAGCACGTAAAACGGGAGATGGACTACGACCGCGAGGTGCCGGAATCGGATATGCACTTTGATATCGAGATCGCAGAGGGGGATGATTTTGAATTACACTAGATGGAGCGAGAAGGACAGCCTGTCTGGAAATTGTTCCGTATAGATTTCATAAAAGAAGCGATACTAAGAGGGAATCCTTAAAAGAGGGTTCCTTTTTATTATTATTATATATGGAGGATGCCATGGGAAACAATAAGAATGCCAAGGGGAAAGAAGATCAAAACAAGGACGAGAACGAGCGGAATAAAAAGAAGGAAAATGAGAAGCTTAAAGATGAGCGGATTGAAAAGGTAGGGCAGGTGACATTGGATGAAAACAAGGAGCATCACAAGATCCATCTGCTCACCATCATCGGGGAAGTAGAGGGGCACGATAATCTGAGCAGCAATACCAAGACGACCAAGTATGAGCATATCCTGCCACAACTGGCGGCGATCGAGGACAGCAGCGAGGTAG
>CAZUZZ010000237.1:0-3514 GCA_964625055.1 uncultured Bacteroides sp.
TTCATTCGATAACCTCTACCCAGCTAAACGCAGGTATCTTTCCTTCACACAAAGTATGTGCAGCGGCTTATGCCTCTACACCTTTACCCTTCATATACTCTACAACAGCGCCAACTGTTGTGATCTGCTCTAAATCCTCGGAGGGAATCTCCACACCGTACTCCTCCTCGAACGCCATCACCAGCTCAAATAAGTCCAAAGAATCTGCACCAAGATCCTCCTTGAAGGAAGATTCCTCTGTGATCTCCACACCGTCTAAGTTTAACTGCTCCTGGATAATCTCAATCACTCTCTCTAACATTTTTCCATTCTCCTTTTCGTCATTTAAAATAGTTTGACATTCAAAGTATATGCTCTGTCCCTATATTTGTCAATCTTATTTTTACGGATTCTGCCTGTTTTGTCAATCACTTTGGCAATAAATATTGATAAATTTCTCTCTTCGGTACGCCCCGGTCCTTCGCAACCTGTTTCATAGCGCTTTTCTCGTCCATTCCTCCCTCCTCATAATACGCCATATGTTCCTCTATGGTCATGCTCTGCCAGGCCGCCTGCCGTTCCTCGTTCTTCTGGCGCAGGCTCTTGCCCTCCACCACCAAAACATATTCTCCACGAGGTTCTTCTCTCTCATATAGAGCAAGCGCCTCCGCTATGGTAGTGGGCAGAATCGTCTCAAATTTTTTGGTAAGCTCCCTGCAAAGAGTGATCCTGCGGTCCCCCAATGCTTCATACAGCTCCCCTAAAGTCCGCACCAGATGATGAGGCGCTTCATAGAGCAGAATCGTGCGGGATTCTTCCTTAAGCTCCGCAAGAATCTGAGCCTTCTCCTTTTTATCGGAGGGTAGAAACCCTTCAAAACAGAAGCGCCTGGTGGACAGTCCGGAAAGCGTGAGCGCCGTGATACAGGCCACAGGACCCGGCAGCGAAGTGACCGTGATACCTGCCTCCTGACACTTTCTCACCAGCACCTCCCCCGGATCCGAAACAGCCGGCGTCCCCGCATCCGTGATCAGCGCCACGTTTTTGCCCTGCTGCATCTGCTCAATAAGATACTCCGCTTTTTCTATTTTATTATATTCGTGATAACTTGTCATAGAAGTTTTGATGCCAAAATGGTTCAAAAGCTTGATACTGTTGCGCGTGTCCTCAGCCGCGATCAGATCTGCACCGCTAAGGGTTTCCGTCACCCGGGGCGTCATATCTCCCAGATTTCCGATAGGCGTCGCGCACAGATATAACATTCCCGCCATCCGCGTGTTCTCCTTATCTGTTCTACTACTCCGTCTCCGCCTCTGTCTCGACAGACATCTGCATAGAATTAGCGGACACAGATTCCTCAAGTTCCGGCTTCCCCGCCTCCCACTGCTGCCTCTCCGCCTCTGCCTCTTCAAGCGTAAGCAGAGAATCCGGCTGATATCTGACCGTCGCGTTCCAGAGGATCCACTCCTCATAGCCTGCGTCATAGACGGCCTTTATCTGTTCTCGTATCTGCGCGGGCCCGTAGCTGATATGGCCTGGAACCCAGCTCGCAGTAAAACTTTGAAGCCACAAACGCACATTTGCACGATCTTCTTCAGGCACAGCCTGAAGCTGCCGGACTGAGGAGTCTGCCGCCGCATGGATCGTCGCATAGGGATCCGCGTCCGGCACCGTAATCCCGTAAGCACCGTTATAGTAATGAGAAGGATAGACCATAGGACAAATATAGTCCAGATTCTCCGCCATCTTCACATAATCCTGCCCCACGATCTTCTGATCGGTCTCGTTATCAATCACTGTGCCAAACACATCCGCCGCCACATACACTCCGCAGGGTACCAGTCTCTCGTAGAGATACTCCGTAAATTCCGTAATGATCTCAATTTTATCGCTCTTTTGCGCTTCCGGCCCGTAATCTACCTCTTCCTCTTTGATATCGGTAGAAAAACGGATGTAGTCGAACTGTACCTCGTCGAATCCGTCCAATGCGGCCTGGGATGCGACTTCCACCAGATAATCCCACACTTCCCGATTATAGGGATTGATCCACGCCATTCCGTTTTTGTCCCGGAAAATCTCCCCGTTTCCGTCATGTACCGCCCACTCCGGCTTCTTTTCCGCCAGATAGGGATCACGGAAAGCCACGATTCTGGCAATCAGATAAATATCCTTTTTCTTGCATTTATCCACGAGGCATTTGATATCAGGTATGTACCCGACCGATGTCTCCAGCTCCTGCACCTGATCGGATTGCATCTTGTAGGTCACCTTGCCCTCATCATTCTTAACGTCGATGACCATCGCGTTCAGCTCTGTCTGATCCACCATGTCGATCAGTTCATCCATCTTCGCTATTCCCGCCACCGGACCGCTGACATAGATCCCCTTAACCTTCACAGGCTCCGGACGAGGGATACTTCCTGAATCCTCCTCTGCCGGGGCTGCCGCTTCCTCTTCCGCAATACCTCCGGCTGATCCGTCATTCCCCGATACACTTTCCGGATTTTCTGCACTTTCAGACTCTGCAGGAGCCTCCTGTTCCGTTCCCTCCACAGGATATGCCATTGTCTCTTCCGCACCATCACCACAGCCCGGGCAGAGACAGCATATTCCCAGCATGATCATAAATATATATACCAATTTCTTAATATCCATATATATCATAAATCTCCGCCATGTATACGCCCGGTTCCCGATACACGATCAACGGTTTCTCCACCGTCATCCGCGGTCTGCCGCCCCTGGCTGCCTCCAGCAGAACCATATTCGGCTCCTTGTCCGCGAAAGGATATACCAACTGCATCCTCTTCGGCTCCAGCTTATATTTTTTAAGAGTCACAATGATCTCTGCCAGTCGAAAAGGCCTGTGTACCAGAAAAAACTTCCCGCCGGGCTTCAGCAGCTTCGCAGTCTGCTCTGCCACATCCTCCAGCGTACAGAGGATCTCGTGTCTGGCAATGGCCTTAGCGTCATCGGGATTTTTAAGGCCGTGTCTGCCGATCATATAGGGCGGATTACAGGTGATAACATCAAAAGAAGCAGCGTCGAATATGCGCCCTGCCTCCTTGATATCTCCCGTAACAATATCGATTTTTTCTTCCAGCCCGTTCAGGGCTACACTGCGCCCTGCCATGTCCACACTGTCTGCCTGAATTTCCAGACCGGTCAGATGTGCCGCTCCGGTCTTAGCAGAAAGCAGGATGGGAATGATCCCGGTGCCGGTTCCAAGATCCAGTACCCGCGCGCCGTCCTTTACAGCCGCAAACCCTGACAAAAGCACAGCATCCATGCCAAAACAGAACCGCTCCGGATCCTGTATGATCCGATAGCCATTCCGCTGCAGGTCATCGATCCGCTCATTCTCTTTCAGAAGATTTTTTTGCTCCATCCTGTTTTTCTAATTTCTCCAGTTCCTTCAACTCCGCCTCATTGGTATCCGCCTTGCGATTCTTACCATGTCTTCTCTTAAAGCGCAGCTGGTCTGCCCTGTATTCCTGAATCTCTTTCTCATCGCCCACATCCACTATGACCTTTA
>CAZUZZ010000238.1:0-3480 GCA_964625055.1 uncultured Bacteroides sp.
AGAATACGCGTAAAACGAGTGCGCAGAAAGAGGTATAAAATGAATTTAGAAGAATACAAGGGTGTATATGTCTTTGCGCAGCAGGTAGATAACGAGATCAGCAGCATCGCTTTCGAGCTGCTCGGCAAAGCGAAAGACCTCGCGAAAGATTTAAGTACGGATGTTACGGCTGTGTTGATCGGTTCAGGTGTCAAGGGTCTTGCTGATCAGCTTGCTGAATATGGTGCAGACAAGGTTATCGTGGTAGATGACCCTGAGTTAAAGGATTACAGAACGGAGCCTTACGCACACGCGCTGGCATCCGTGATCAACAAGTATAAACCTGAGATCATGCTGGTAGGCGCTACTGCGATCGGCAGAGATCTGGGCCCGAGAGTATCCGCGAGAGTGGCTACCGGTCTGACAGCAGACTGTACCGTTCTTGAGATCGGTGATTTCCCGTTACAGGCAGTTCCCGGACAGGAGCAGTTACATAACCAGCTGCTGATGACCCGTCCGGCGTTCGGCGGTAACACCATCGCTACCATCGCTTGTCCTTACAACCGTCCCCAGATGGCAACGGTTCGTGCAGGCGTTATGCAGAAGATTGAGCCTATCAAGGGTGCAAAGGCAAATGTGGAGGAGTTCAATCCCGGCTTTACTCCCGACAACAAGTATGTAGAGATTCTGGACATCGTGAAGTCTGTGGCTGAGACGGTAGATATCATGGATGCGAAGATCCTGGTATCCGGCGGCCGTGGCGTAGGCAGCCCGGAGAACTTCAAGATTCTGGAGGATCTGGCAGAGGTGCTTGGCGGTACCGTAAGCTGCTCCCGTGCTGTAGTAGATTCCGGCTGGAAGCCGAAGGATCTGCAGGTTGGTCAGACCGGTAAGACGGTTCGCCCGAACGTGTACTTCGCAATCGGTATCTCCGGTGCGATCCAGCACGTGGCAGGTATGGAGGAGTCCGATATCATCATCGCTATCAACAAGGATGCGGATGCACCGATCTTCGATGTAGCTGACTACGGCGTGGTAGGCGACCTGAACAAGATCGTTCCCAAGCTGACAGAGGCTCTCAAGGCAGAGATCGCTGCATCAAAATAACTGATTGAACTTCGTTCAATCTCGAGCTTGCTTCGCAATCTCGGTAGATTGAGTGACTCGGTATGATGCGAGATAAAAATGTTCGGGAATATCTGTGAAAGCAGATGTTTCCGGGCATTTTTTTATGAGCGGACTCGTGTAACAGGAAATTTTGTTTTTTTCTCGCGGATATGGTAGTATGATTATAACAGTTCAGCCAGACCGAATTTTGCGGGCAAACCATGCTTGCATGAGTTTGATTGCAAAATGAAGGTCTGAGGGAACGCCCGCTGATGAGCAAAGTTAGTTGCGAAGCAACGGGAAAGCATCTTTAGATGCGACTTTGCGAATGGGCGTTGCTGAACTGATCGAATTTGGTTAGAACACGAGATTCGCTACGCGAACTCGGCATGACAATAATTGCACATGAGGGGACAAAATATGGACAATTTTCAGATAGAACCGCAAAAACAATTACCGGCTCGGAGCTTCGGACCGCCGGCACAGCTTTATCTGCCGCCTCAGAAGCGTAAAGTATGGCCGATCGTTGCCATCGTCTGTGTATGTGCAGCGGTGGTGTTGTTTGCGGGGATATGGTTTGCGCGCACGCATTCCGCGGCATATAAGATCGGAAAAGGTCTTGCCAATCTGGCGAAGGAAGTGGAGGAGATGAAGAATCCTCTGGCGGAGAAGCTGGGTATGGATGAGATGCGACAGGTATTTCTTACAGAGGGAAACCATACGGATACCCGCCTGAATTTTACTTTTGAGACCGATATGCTGGGCGAGGTAACGCTGGGTGTGGATACGGATTATTCCATAGACAGGGAGGCGAGGGAGATGTCCGCTTCCACAGAGTTGAGTGTGATGAATTATGAGTTTGCTCATGTGAATCTTTACGGGGATGATGAGGTCTTTTGCTTTTCCATTCCGGAGCTGCTTTTAGAAGATATGTATGTGGAAAATGAGAATGTGCTCAGCCAGTATAATCATTCTCTGTGGGCGGATGACTATTTTTTCGGACCTGCCGAAGGAGATGATTTTTCTATCGAGCTGTTTCCGGATCTGACTCTTTTTGCGAAAGAGGAAGGACTTGCCGCTGCCTTTCTGGATCGCTATGATCTGGAGATCAGGGAATGCAGGGAGCATATGACCATAGAGAAAGCGGGGAAGGATCTTTATCGGGTCAGCTTTGACAGTATGTATTTCAATGAGTTGATCAGACAGGTTTTGTACGATTATGTGGATGCTTCCGGATTGGGACAGGAGCAGGCGATGCGGGTTCTCGGAAGCTTTAATGTGATATCGGCCCCGGACGATATCAGCTTTCTGTTTGAGATAGATAACACGAACCGGATCGAGAGCATTCAGATTGAGGAGCCTCTGGAAATATCCAACGGCAGACAGACCCTTACGGCTGAAATCTATTTTCTGGGAGAAGAGCGCAGTATCGAGAAGGTGCAGGGAAGGATCGGACTGAATGATGACGGAGGAAGAAAAAAGGAAAAAAGCGGAGAGATCGTCTGGCAGCTGGTACAGAGTCTGGACAAGGAAGAGTATCAGATAGAGACGGACGTAAAATACAATTTTACCGACGAGGAGACAGAGACAGAAGAGAAGGCAGCCCTTGCGTGGAATCTAAACTGTAGAAGAAACAACTTTGATACTGAGCTTACAGTAAAATGGCCTGGACAGGAAGTCAATGTGGAAGCGGAAGGATCGGTGTCCAACATAGAGGCCGGAGAGAGCTTTGATCTGGAGTTGGAAGAACTTTTGGTAAATGTGGATGAGGAAGAGCTTCTGATGGTCACAGGAGATATCACGGTGGAGCCTTTGTCGAAACGAGTGAAGCAGATCGTGAAACCGAAGATCGCTTTTTTTGAAATGTCTGAGCGGGAATGGGAAGCGTACGTCGAGGCATTGTTTGATGAGTACAGCTATTTCGATCCGTTTGGTTTTCTGTGGTAATGTGTCTGCGGCCTGACGGGAAATGGCCGGGTAAAATGCTTTGGCAGGGAGGGAGACATGGAAGGAAATGATAAGGAAATGATCGAGGAGATCATGCGGCATCTGGATACGGAATCCAAGCAGGGTGTATACCGCATGAGTATTACTTTTGATGAAAAGAGTGAGGAAGCCAAGAATGTATCCCATAAATGCTGTAATGTCTATGGGCGGCCGGCCTCGGAGACGGTGGGGCTTCTGGATATGTACACGGATATGAATGCGGGGGAACCCGACAGAAATTAGTGCGGAGGAGAAAAGAGTAAGATGAGACTGGAAGAACTGGCAGAATATGATCCGATCACAGTACAGTGCCATGATAATCCTGATGCGGATGCCATAGCGGCGGGGTTTGTACTCTGCCGCTATTTTGAATCCATGGGCAGGCGTGCGCGTCTGGTCTACGGCGGA
>CAZUZZ010000239.1:0-3468 GCA_964625055.1 uncultured Bacteroides sp.
GGCAGGGGGTATGCTCCGGCAGAGCGCCATCCGGCCAGATTCCATGGGGCGGAGCCCTTCGATATCGAGACGGGGATTCCCAGCACACCGAGAACCAAGGCGAACTATACGGATATTTTCTCCACTGTCATGTGCAAGCTGGGACAGCGGGATGATAAGGTGGTGGCGATCACGGCGGCTATGCCGGATGGCACAGGGTTAAAGCGGTTTCGCAATATGTATCCGGAGCGGTTCTTTGATGTGGGGATCGCGGAGGAGCACGCAGTGACTTTTGCCGCCGGGCTGGCAGCGGGAGGGCTCAAGCCCATTGTGGCGATCTATTCTTCCTTCCTGCAAAGGGCTTACGATCAAATCCTGCATGACGTGTGTATCCAGAACCTGCCGGTTGTCTTTTGTATTGACAGGGCAGGGCTTGTAGGAAGCGACGGAGAGACCCATCAGGGATTGTTTGATCTCTCCTATCTGTCCTCCATACCGAATATGCATATTATGGCGCCCAAAAACAAGTGGGAGCTTTCCGATATGATCAAGTATGCCGTGGAATTTGGCGGACCTATAGCGATCCGCTATCCCAGAGGCGAGGCCTTTGACGGCCTGAAGGAGTACAGGGCACCGATTGTCTACGGAAAGAGTGAGCCGCTCTTTGCAGAGAAAGATATTCTGCTTCTTGCGGTGGGCAGTATGGTAAAGGTGGCGCTCACTGTGCGGGAGAAGCTGAAGGAGAAGGGGTATGCCTGCTCCCTGACAAATGCCCGGTTCGTGAAGCCCATCGATGAGGAGTTGATTCGGGAGGCCTGCGGGACGCACAAGCTGATCGTTACGCTGGAGGAGAATGTAGCGAGCGGCGGTTTTGGTGAGAAGGTCAGGGCATTCGTGGATTCTCTGGAAGTGGAGACCCGTGTGCTTGGCATTGCCATTCCGGATGAGTATGTGGAGCATGGCAATGTGGAACTGCTCAAGCAGGAGACCGGCATCGACGCGGTGACAGTGGAGGAGAAAGTCATTGCGGCTTATCAGGCGATGACGGATAAGCAGGGGTCATGAAAGAGAGACTGGATGTGATCTTAGTCAGACAGGGATACGCGGCGTCCAGAGAGAAGGCGAAGGCACTCCTTATGGCGGGCAGTGTATTTGTGGACAACCAGCGTGAGGATAAAGCGGGTACGCTGTTTGACGAGAGCAAAATCAGGATAGAGGTAAAGGGCAGGCCGATTCCCTATGTGAGCCGTGGCGGTCTGAAGCTGGAACGGGCAGTGGAGCAGTTTCCCATCACTCTGCAGGATAAGGTGTGTATGGATATCGGCGCTTCCACCGGCGGCTTCACGGACTGTATGCTGCAAAACGGCGCCGGGAAGGTGTATGCCATCGACGTGGGACATGGACAGCTGGCGTGGACGCTCAGAAATGATGAACGTGTCGTTTGTATGGAAAAAACCAATTTTCGCTATGTGACAGAGGAACAGATCCGGGAGCAGATCGACTTTGCTTCCGTGGACGTTTCCTTTATTTCTCTCACTAAGATTTTGATTCCTGCCAGGAATCTGCTGCGGAATCAGGGGCAGATGGTGTGCCTGATCAAGCCCCAGTTTGAAGCCGGGCGGGATAAAGTCGGCAAAAAGGGTGTGGTGCGCGATCAGAAGGTGCACGCGGAGGTCGTCCACAGAACGGTCGATTATGCGGCTATGATCGGGTTTGCGGTGAAAGGACTTACCTATTCGCCGATCAAAGGCCCGGAGGGCAATATCGAGTATCTGCTCTGGCTGGAAAAACAGGAGAAAATTCCGGCGGAGATCCTTGCCCTGTCGGAGGCGGAGGCGATCAACGCGCTTGCCGGGATTCTGGCGGAGGGGAACGGAGTTTCCAACGGGGAAGAGATGGCGGCGCGGATCAAAGAGGTTATTGAGGAGGCGCATAAGGCGCTTGACGAGGCAAAATAGCGGATGAAGAGATTTTATCTGATCACCAATGAGGTGAAAGATCCTCAGGGGACGTTTACAAAAAAGACGGCGGCTTATATTGAGGCTCATGGAGGAGAGGCGATCTGCGTCAAAAATGAGAGGCAGGCCTTTCAGGAAGCGGAAGAAAGCCGGGTGGACTGTGCTTTGGTGCTCGGCGGGGACGGAACGGTCCTGCGGGCTGCCAGAAACATGATGGACAGCACGGTGCCTCTTTTGGGGGTTAATCTGGGTACGCTGGGGTATCTTTCGGAGGTGGAGAGCGCCTCTGTGGAGGAGTCCATAGAGCGGCTTTTGCGGGATGAATATGTCCGGGAGGAGCGGATGATGCTCGCGGGCAGGATCTCGGGGAGAGAGAACGAAGAGGAACAGTATGCATTGAATGATATCGTGATTTCCCGCTGCGGCTCTTTACAGATCCTGAATGTCCGCATTTATGTGAATGGACAGTTTCTGAACAGCTATGGTGCGGACGGTGTGATCGTGGCGACGCCCACGGGATCCACAGGCTATAACCTGTCAGCGGGAGGCCCTATCGTGGAACCCTCTGCCAGACTTTTGCTTTTGACTCCGATCTGTCCGCATACGCTGAATACCCGCAGCATTGTGTTTGCGCCGGAGGATGAGATCGTGGTGGAGATCCCCTGTGGGAAGGATGGAAGTGAGCAGGTAGTGGAGGCCAATTTTGACGGCAGCCATAAGGTGACGCTGCGGACGGGCGACCGGATCGTCATTCACAGGGCAGATAAGACCACAGGGATCTTGAGGCTGCAGACGGAGAGCTTTCTGGCGGTACTCCATAAAAAAATGTGCGAAGCTTAGGGCAGGAGGATGGGAACCTGTTATGAAGAAAAAGAGACACGAAAAGATCATAGAGCTGATCACGCAGTATGAAGTGGAAACCCAGGAGGAACTGGTGGATCATCTGCGCCGTGACGGCTACAAAGTCACCCAGGCAACGGTGTCCAGAGATATCAGAGAGTTAAAGCTTTCCAAAATTCCCAGCGGCAGGGGCAGGCAGAAATATGTCGCTTTTGACGGGGAGGAGACTTATCTGGGAGATAAGTACAGCAGGGTGTTAAAGGAAGGGTATGTGTCCATGGAGCTGGCGCAGAATCTCCTAGTCTTAAAGACAGTGGCCGGTATGGCCATGGCGGTGGCAGCGGCGGTGGACGCCTTGAAAATAGAGGAGATCGTGGGCTGTATTGCCGGGGACAATACCGTGATGATGGCTATGCGGAGCGTACAGGACGCGGAGGTCGTGATGGAGAAGATCGGCAGAATGGTGGGGTGAGATGTTACAGAGCTTATATGTAAAAAATCTGGCATTGATCGATGAGACGGAGGTCACTTTCGGCGAGGGACTCAATATTCTCACCGGAGAGACCGGTGCGGGAAAATCTATCATCATCGGATCCATTAACCTGGCGCTGGGAGCAAAGGCGGACAAGGAGATGATCCGTTCCGGGGCGGAGTATGCCCTGGTGGAGCTGGTCTTTACGGTGGAGGATGC
>CAZUZZ010000240.1:0-3433 GCA_964625055.1 uncultured Bacteroides sp.
CTCCTGCCAGAGTCCCTCCATCAACGCAACAGCCTGCTCATTTCCCAGATCGATCTGATCTACCGACTCATTCGTGGAGCGCAGGGCATATTCCGGATATAATTTTGTGATCGAGAGAGAATGGGCCGGGGTATCAATCTCAGGTACCACCGTCACACCGCAGGTCTTTGCCGTGGCAATAAATTGTGCAAACTCTTCCTTCGTGTAGGCGTACTCCTCAGAGGTCAGCACCTTTCCCTCCCCGTTTCTCAGAGAGGATTCCAGACGAAAAGCGCTGTCCGCCGTCATAGCCTGTTCCGCCGAGCCCGTAAGACCGCTGGTGGCGAGAATCTCATTATCATTCAGGTGAATGACCAGATCGTTCATTTTATACCACGACATTGTTTCCATTATGGTATAAAGGGTGTCAAGCGACACCGCCTTTCTGGCCACATCGATGCCAAAGCCCCGCACTTCATAGAGCGGATAATCCCGGATCTGTCCCTGAGGCGCGCTTTTCAGGTCACCTCCAAATAAAATCTGCAACAGCGTGACGGTGCCCCAGCGAACGCCCGTCACCGTGTCTGCTTTTATGACACACTTGTCAGTAATATCACAGGTATAGCCCTCCTCCCAAAGACCGGTTGTACCTGTATCCGAATATGCCAAATAGATATCTCCCGGTTGGACATCCTGCCAAGTACCCTTGCAAACGGTCAGTTTGGTTTGAAAATGACTGTTCTTCTCGCACCACTCGTTCATGAGCTGCGCCACATCCCACAACGCCTCTGTATCCGGCCTGTCCTCCGCTGCGTACGCAGCATCCCTCGACGGCGGCCAGCTGTCAATGTCCACAATGATCCGTGATGTCTCTTCCAGTTCAAAAACGCCCTCGCCGCCCTTCCATTCCGCGATAGACGGAATCACCCAATCGGGACAGAGATTTTTCTCCTGCTCCCCGTCCGCCACCGAAGCCGCATCCACCGCAGGAACCTCCACCGTAAAGGCAACCTCTCTCGTCTCCTCAATGCCCTGCAGATCCTCCACGAGATAGCCAACCGTCACTTCCTTGTCCTGAATGATGTCATAGACTCTGCCGTCCGCGCCGATCACCTGCTCTAAGTCCGCGCCGATCAAACTGACCTGAAATCCCTCCGGCGTTTCCGGCATAACCAGCCTTCTTCCACCGTCCGCCGTAGTTTCAATAACAGGTGTTTCTAATTTGTATGCGGTAGGCTTGTCCCCGTAAACCTCAAACTCATAGAGAGATACATTCTGGTAGAGATCAGAAAAATCGGCCTCCACCTTGGACACCGCGTAGGTGGAGAGGCGCAGATACCGCAGCTGCACAGGCTCTTCCAAAACGATTTCCTGATTCAATGTTTCCGGCGCCGTCTCAAAGCTTTGCAGCGTCCGCCACTCCTCCCCGTCCGCGGAAGCTTCCAGCGCATAGGAAATCGCATTGGCACGCTCCCATTTGAGTACAACAAAAGAAACTGAAATTTCTTCGGGAAATTCCAGTTGCATATAATGGGAGGCGTCCTCCCTGTTATTCTCGCTTGACCAGCGGGAGGCACGGTCCATATCGTTTCCGTCAATGGCCTTCGCAGCAGACAAGGCCTCCTGCTCCACACTGTCACAAGTGGCTTTCACGCCTCTTTTCAACGCCAGATTCGGATTCGCGTCCCCGAAATGCTGTCCCCGGAGCAGTACGCCCACAAGCGCCATAGCCGTCAGGACGACCAGAAGCGCGCCACCCGCTAAAATATAGTTCTTCTTATCCTTCATCCATGATTCCATCCGTCAAGATCCGCAAAGTTTCTTTTTCTCCTACCCCAGAAGCGCACCCAGCAGTCCGTAGGAGAATATGGACATGATAACCGTAGCGATGGCAATGCCCAAAAGCTCCGCCAGGATCGCTTTCTTAAAGTCCACATCCAGAAGCGCCGCGATCAGAGATCCTGTCCACGCGCCTGTGCCCGGAAGCGGAATCCCCACAAACAGTACCAGTCCCCAAAATTCATAGCGTTTGATATTATCGCTCTTACTCATAGCACGATTTTCCAGTTTCTCGATGATCCCGCGAAAGAGCTTTATTTTCTTAAGCCACTTAAATACCTGCTTAATGAACAGCAATATAAAAGGGATGGGAATAATATTGCCGACAATACAAAAGGGAATCGCCCTGGTGATCGGCACCTGCAGCAGGCTGGAGACGATCAATCCGCCTCGAAGCTCCAAAATCGGAATCATGGAGATGATAAAAACCACCAATTCCTTACTTACATACCGCCCTAATGTATTGGCAAATGCCACTGCTAAACTTTCCATGCTGTTATGAATCCTTTCCTTATACTATTTTATCCAGTGCCTGATAGAGCGCAGCCATCTGCTCGTCCGTGCCGATGGTGATCCGCAGGAAATTCTCGATCCGCTCCTTATCCCACCATCTGACATATATGTCATTTTCTTTCAATCGCTCAAAGATCTCTCGTGCAGGCACGCTTTTGTGAGAAGCGAAAATAAAATTGGCACAGGATTTCGGAAACTGGAATCCCAGCCGCGCAAGCTCCTGCTCCGCCCGTGTTCTCGTCTGTATGATTTTATGGCAGCACTGTTCAAAATATGCTACATCCCGCACCGCTTCCACACCCAACGTCAGCGCCGCCGTGTTCATTGTGTAAGAATTGACGGAATACTTCACATCGTTCAGATAGCGGATCAACTGGGGCTGTCCCATGGCGTAACCGATACGCACGCCAGCCATGGATCTGGACTTGGAAAAGGTCTGAACCACCAGCAGATTATCGTATTTTTCAATCAGCGGCAGTGCGCTTGTCCCACCGAAATCAATGTAGGCTTCGTCCACGATCACCACCACATCGCGGTTGTTTTTCACGATCTCCTCCACCGCATCAAGGGGCATCAGCACCCCCGTGGGTGCATTGGGATTCGGAAATACCACTCCGCCATTTGGCTGCCTGTAATCCTCCGGCCGAATCTGAAAGTTCTCATCCAGAGGTTTCGCCTCATAGGGAATATTATACACCTCTGCCCATACATCGTAGAAAGAATAGGTGATGTCCGGGAAAAAAACTGGCTGATCAGAATTGAAAAAGGTCAAAAAAGCCATAGACAACACATCATCGGAACCCACCCCGATAAAGATCTGGTCTGTCCCGATGTGGTAATGCTCCGAAAGCGCCTTCGCCAGCTCTGTTTTCTCCGGAAATGCCGGATACAGACGCAGCTTCTCTATATCCATGGAATCTGCCGCCGCTGCTACTCCCGCCGCCGGCGGATAGGGATTCTCATTGGTATTCAGCTTGATGATCCCCGCCTTTTCAGGCTGCTCTCCCGGCGTATAGGGGACTACCTTTCTCACATTTTCTTCCCATCTCATAGTTTTATGCCTCTTCTTTGTGTCTATATTATACTATTATGCTTTTTACAC
>CAZUZZ010000241.1:0-3428 GCA_964625055.1 uncultured Bacteroides sp.
ATATTGAGTACGGACAGATGATGGGGTGGAAGGATCCCACCGGACTCAATTATCCGGAGTTCTGGCCCACGGAGGAAGAAAAACAGTGGATCTACCAGATGATGGAAGATGCGGACTGCTGCTACCGCCCCGGGACAATGTTGGAGGAATGTGCGATAGAAGCCGGTCTCCGGGTACTGGAAGGAGAATTGGCGCCGGAGGAAGGAGCGAAAGAAGTTGAAAAGAAAATGGCGATCGCGATGGAAGAGTAAGCGGCTTTTGTTTCTCCTGCCGGGATTTTCAGGTGTGGTGCTGTTCTATCTGCTTCCCTTTTTTGAGGTGGTGCGGCGTTCTTTCTTTAAATCCGGCAACAACGCTTTTGTGGGGGCGGACAATTATCGTACAGTGGTTACAAACGGCGCCTTTGTGCTGGCTTTGCGCAATACAGCGCTTTATCTGGTGACCGGCGTCCCTCTCCTTATGGGAATCAGTCTGTTTTTGTCGATGCTGCTCCGCAATCTGGTCGTAAGGCGGAAACTTGTGTCGGCCATGCTCCTGCCGATGGCGGTACCGGCGGCGGTGATGGTTCTGGTTCTTCGTATTATGATCGATAAGCAGGGAGTGGCAAATGGAATTGTGACATATCTGTCGGAAAATGTATCTTTTCTTTCCGGACTGGAAAGCATTGATTATCTAAATTCCGGCTGGGCGCTGGCAGTCGTGCTGTGCAGCTTCCTGTGGAAAAACACAGGGTACATGGTCATCCTCTGGCTTTCGGGTCTTTCGGCGCTTCCCAGGGAAGTGGAGGAGGCGGCGAAGGTGGACGGTGCGAACAGGTGGCAAAACTGGCACTATATTATCAGACCGGGGCTTTCCGGCAGCTTTTTTACCATAGGAATGCTTTCCGTACTGCAGGTTTTTAAAAGCTACAGGGAGGTCTGGATGGTGGCGGGGAGCTACCCACAGGAGAATATTTATTTTTTACAGCATCTGTTACAAAACTGGTATTTGAAGCTGGAGTTTGACAGGATGGCGGCGCTGACGGTGATCTTGTCGCTTGCACTGCTGGTGGTGTGCCTGTTGTTACAAAAGAGACTCGAACCGGAGCGGTAGCATAGAAGAAGGGTGGAAAATGCAGGAAATCCGAAAGAAATTTAGAAAAAGAAGGGCCGCATGGCTTGCCACGGCAATCTGTATGCTGGCGGCGGTTCTGATCTGCCTGCCTCTTCTTATGATTCCCGGCGGTGCTTTGATGGACAATGCGGAGATGAAGCGCATCCTTGCGCCGGTATTGGGGGAGGGGACGGGCTTTGCGGTGTGGCATCTGGTTCCCCTATACCCCACCATCGAACATTTTAACCGGCTGCTGATCGGCTCGCCCGCGTTCTATAAGCTTTTCTGGAACACAGTTGGGATGACGGCGGCGATCCTTGCGGGGCAGTTGGTTGTGGGTCTGCCCTCGGCATGGGCGTTTGCCGCGTTTCGGTTTCGGGGAAGGGATTTTCTGTTCGGGCTCTATGTGGTGCTGATGCTCTTGCCTTTTCAGGTGATACTGTTGCCACAATATTTGATTCTCCAACAGCTGCATTTGTACAATCATCCTGCGGCGGTGATTCTTCCCGCCGTGTTTTCTACCTTTCCGGTATTTATCATGTACAGGGGATTTACCCAGATCGATTCGGAAATCATGGAGGCCGCCAGACTTGACGGAGCGGGGGAGATGCAGATTTTTCTGTATATCGGACTGCCGCTCGGGAGGATGGGGATTCAGGCGGCGATGGTTTTAAGCTTTTTAGAGTATTGGAATCTGGTGGAACAGCCTATGGCGTTTCTGGAGGAGCAGGTATATTGGCCGCTGTCGTTGTATCTTCCGCAGATCGAGATCGGGCAGGCGGGCTTTGCCTTTGCGGTTTCGGTGGTGGTGTTGATCCCGGCGCTGTTTGTCTTTGCGCTGGGACAGGATGCGCTGGAAGAGGAAATCGCTTATATCGATGTGAAAGAGTAGTAAGGGATCATTTAGTACGGAAAGGTTCGGGTGTGGGCATGGAATCTAAGAAGAAATTATGGCAAGGATTGGCGGTTTTTATGGCTGCCATGTTGATTATGACATTTGTGTCACGAACAGTCTATGTCAGCAGGATGCCACGGATCAAGTGGAGCAGTCCAACCTCATCTTCCATTCGCAAGAAACTGACGGTGGACGGGACCGTAGAGGCGGTCAACGCCCAGGCAATCACCGGTATGGAAGGGCTGTTGGTCGAGAGGGTGTGTGTGACGACGGGCGATCAGATTACGGCAGGAACTCTTCTCTATGAAGTGGATATGGAGGATTTGGAGACACAGCTTGCGCATCTGGAAGCGGAGGAGCGTGTTTGGCAGGGACAGGTGCAGGCGCAGAGGAAAGAGGCGGCCACGGAGGTCACCCGTGCGCAGGAAGATTACGATACGGCCGTGGCGGAACTGGACAGGCAGATTGAAGAACAGACAAAGCAGCTGGAAAATGTCATGGAAGATCTGGACACGCATATGTTTCGGATACCCGAGGAGGATGCCGCCGATGAAATCTGGATCACATGGGCGGATGAAAGGCTGCGGCTGGACAGGGAGATTGCGGAGCGAAAGCGTGCTATTGAGGATGCCGAATTTCAGAAAGAGAAACTTTTGAAACAGGCAGACCGGAGTATCGAAGACGCCAAACAGGCCCAGAGCGAGGTGACGGGCGCTTACGGGACCGGATTCTCCGCCATCGGGCAGGTGCAGTCAAGGGAAGAAAAGATTGAGACATGGAAACAGCTTGTGGAAAATGAGGGAAAGGTAGAGGCCTTGCAGGAAGGCACAATACTGGAAATCATGCTGCAGTCCGGTATGCGGATGGGATCGGAGGCTGTGATTCGGTATGCCGATGCCGGGAATGGGCTGGTGTTTCACACGGTGATCACCCAGGATCAGAAATCCATGGTACACACGGGTGACAGCGTGCGATTGAGCTTCCCGGGGAGTTCGGAGGAGGTGTCAGAGACCATTGATTCCATCGTGCAGGAGGGCGGAAGCTACAGGGTGAGCATCCGTCTGGATCCGGGTGTCGGGCAGGGGCGCACGGAAGCTGTTATGGAGGTGACTTCCACTTCGGAGATATATGACTATGTAGTTCCGTTAAAGGCGCTGCACAACGAAGGAGGCAACTGCGTTTATGTTTTGGAGGAAAAGAACGGCATTCTGGGTACGGAGTTAAGTGTCAGGAGCCTGACAGTACGTCTGCTGGAGCAAAACGAGGATTATGCGGCGATTGCAGATGAATTACTTACAGGGGATATAAAGATCGTGACGGAGAGCGACAAAGAGTTGTCGAATGGTATTGCCGTAAAAGAATGGGGAGAAAATTAATAATTGTTCTGTAAGGTCTTGACAAATAGAGTTTACAGATGTAGACTCTATATACACAGATAGTC
>CAZUZZ010000242.1:0-3405 GCA_964625055.1 uncultured Bacteroides sp.
TACATCCTTTAATGCTGGTGTAATCCAGAAGCTCTGCCTTCTTGACCACATCCGTATACCACTGCGCGAAATCATCTTCCATCGCAGTGATCGCTTCCACTAATTTTTTGTCTGCCATAGTTCCGCTCCTTCCTTTTCTTCGCCGTTTTCTGACGCTGCTTTCTCCGTATGGCGCCTGTTCCGTATGCCTTCTGGCTCTGCTTATGCGCACAAAAAGCCGCCGAGTTTCCATCCCGCAAGGGACCGAAAACTCGGCGGTACCACCCTAATTAACGCATATGCGTTCTCTTCTCATACCGTTATCGCCGGTGCTGCGCTGTGCTCCTCACACAGGACTCCGAGGCCGGTTCCGAATAATTTCTGTAAAAGCCTCCCACCAACGGCTCTCTCTCTGAAACAGTCCTTATCCGTACTATTCTCATCATCGTCACGTCTGTTCATTCAATTTTTATCCATTCTAGCCGTCCGGCTATGTTTTGTCAACCGTTATCTTCATAAAATCTTTCTGCCCTGCACCGGACAATTTCTTTACCTCGTCAATTCCTCCTGCCTCAAAAGATACTCCCCTATTCCCAGCAGCAAAAAAACAAAGGGTGTACAGCACACCTGCTGATAACAGAAAAAATTATAAGCCATATAAGACACTGCCGAGGCCGCCGCTCCAGCCAGAAGATAATCACTCTTCCACGCCTTTGCAAACCGCCGGATCGCCGTCACAAAGATTCCTATATAGGCCACCGCCCCGAAAATACCCACATTGATCAACGTTGTCAGCCACTCGTTATGCGCATTGGTGAGCACCTTGTTTCCCCAGAGAAGAGACATTTCCTCGCTGAGATTCGCCTCCAGATAACTGGCAAAACAATCCGGTCCCAAACCGAATAGCTTATGAGGCAGACTCTCCTGACCAAACACTTTGACGGCAAAGCTCCAGATCCTTCCTCTGCCGTTGCCCCAGTCATCGTTCCAGTTAAAATAGGACACCGCTCCCAGCATCTCCCCCAGTCTGCCGGAGAAAACGCCTTTGGTCTGTAACACGATAAGCCCCGCCACAACAACCAAACACAACACCGCGCCAATCAAAACCACCCGTCTGACCCATAGCATCCGCACAGCGGAGTATGGTCTGTTTCTCCTCACATACAGGAAAAGATCCAACAGCAGACAAAGTCCTAAAAGCACCCACGTAATCTTTCCGTTCAACATGATATCCGTGACAAAGTCATATTCCAGATCCGGATTCGGATGGATCTGCATCAGAAAATACATCACCTTTCCTGCCGCAAAAAAAACCGTGCAGGCTTCCGCAAACCGATTCAGTGTCTCCCGCTTCTCTATACAGAACAGGAAAAAAATAAGCATAAATCCCGCCAGCGCAAAATAGGCGCTATCACTGTTCTGGGTCACCAGAGAGGCAAATCCAACAGCCGTGTAGATACCGCCCAAAATGCTCTGCCATTTTTTCTCTGAAAAAAGAAACACCGCCAGTCCCACAGGCAGCGCCACCACCAGATAGCTGGCGTACCAGGTCGCCTGCCCCATGGTGGAGAGAAACTGCGCCATCTGATATCCTTCCAATCCCTCATAAAAGCCGATCGGATCGATCAACATCCGGTGCAGGACCGCAATCAAAAATACGATCCCGGAGGATACGCCAAATGCCGTCAAAATGACATGATAATATTTGCCAAATCGGGAGAGTGCCAGATAGATCAGCACAAAGCTCAACTGTGACATCCATCCCATATTCCAGCCAAAATAGCCCCACAGTGCATCCTTGTAAAAGCCTCCGGAAACTACAGATATAGTTGAAAACAACAGATAAGCCAGCACAAAACCATCCGTAATTGACAGATTCCGCTCCTTCTTCTGCCGTAAAAAATAAACCAGATAGGCGGCTCCCGTCATCAGAAAAATAGAAAAACCGATTACCATCACAGCCCTGTAAGCCGCGAACTTTGCGTTGCCGATTTGATTGTATCCCTCCTTCGCATAGAAAGAAACCGCCACGCACATAGCAATCATGGTCGCCGCCAGCACATATTCCATCACCGACGCCAGCACTTCCCACCCGGAAACAATCGAGCTTTTCTTCGCTTTTTTCACCTTATTGCTCATAAGCTGTATTTCCTTCGCGCACCATTTTTATTTCTCATAATTCTTCCGCGCATCTTTTATCTTAACCGCATAGCAGGATTTCGTCAAACCTCCTCTTCCGGCTCCTCCTTCTTCTTCAGGATCTCAAAAATAACAATGAGCGCAAGCGGCCCTTTTATAATGCCGCTCACACCAAAAAGCTTCACGCCCGCGTAAATGGCAAGAAGAATATACACCGGTGAGATCCCCATCTTATTCCCGATCAGCCGCGGCTCCAAAAACTCCCGCACAAGAACACAGACACCATAGAGCACCAGACACGCCGTCATCCGTACATACTGTCCGTTTATAAGCTGCCATACCGACAAAGGCATCAGGACGATCCCTGTCCCCACAAAGGGCAGTACATCCAAAAATCCCGCCAGAAGTCCCAGGAAAATACCTCCTTCTACCCCCACGATGCTCAGGGTGGCACAGCAGAGCACCGCAATGATCAAAAGGATTACGCCCTGCGCCTTGAAGAAAGTAATGATATAGGAAAGCATACCCTCAAACACCGTCCACAGAAACTGAAAGCTTCTCTCTTCCTTTATCCATTCTACTGTTTTCGTATAATCCTTTTCCAACAGAAATGCTGCGATACAGGTGATCGCTAAAAACCCGACCACCGCTATGATTCCTTTAAAACAACTGTAGGAGGAAGAGAGTAGCCGGGGCACTACCTGAATCTGCACATTCTCCATAACGACTGTCATCTGCTCTATCACATAAGTCTCGATTTTTTCTCCCTCCCAACCGAACCGTCCGTCCAATTGGCAGCAGCATTGATGAAAAAAAATACCCGCCTGTTTCTCTATCTTTGCACAAAAATCCGGCAGCCCCTGTAGCTGCCCTGCACCGAGCACCAGAATCGCCCACAAAACGGCACTCACGATCAATAAAAAAGGCAGAATAATCCCCACTGCCAAAAATTTCTTTTTCATGGGAATCCGCCTCTGCACTCGCTGCAGCAGCGGATAAAACAGGGTGATCAGCACAAATGCCAAAAGAAAGGGTGCCGCCAGCGGAAATAGATAGCGGAAGAAAAACCAGACCAGCCCGGTGACAATACATCCTTTTATAAGCTTGTTTTTGCGTAGCTGCTCCACAATTACTTTTTCATCTCCACATATCATCTGACGCAATCTCCTCTTACTAAATACCACGAAAAAAAGCAGGAGGTTTTCCTGCTTCTTATCTGTTATTCCGTATCAGTTTTATTATGTATTTTTAGGAGAATCCTATGCGTTTTGCGCGCTATTTTTAAAA
>CAZUZZ010000243.1:0-3395 GCA_964625055.1 uncultured Bacteroides sp.
AGCAGTGCGCTCAGGCAAAAGCGGCATGGGATGCTCTGACAGATGCACAGAAGGAGTTGGTGGAAGGGGAAGAGGCCGACCCGGATTATTTTGGCAGGGACACCGGCGACGCTTCCAAGGATGACCCGAGAAATCAGGATGATATCGGGGAGAATGAAATTCTGGTAGTCAGTTTCGGTACATCATTCAACGATAGCCGCGTTGCGGATATCAAGGGAATTGAGGACGCCATTCAGGCGGCAAACCCAGACTGGTCTGTGAGAAGAGCCTTTACGGCACAGATCATCATCAATCATGTACAGGCTCGTGACGGAGAGTTTATTGACAATATGGATCAGGCGCTGGAGCGCGCTGTGGCAAACGGTGTGAAGAATCTGGTGATCCAGCCCACCCATCTGATGCACGGCGCAGAGTATGACGAGCTGGTGGAGGCAGTGGAAGCCTGTCAGGATCAGTTTGAGACCGTAAAGATTGCCGAGCCGCTTCTCGGGGAAGTTGGCACAGATGCAACTGTGATCAATGCAGACAAAGAGGCGGTGGCGAAGGAGATTACCGGTGAGGCGGTAAAGGATGCGGGTTATGACACGCTGGATGAGGCAAAAGAGGACGGTGCTGCCTTTGTATTTTTAGGACACGGCACTTATCACACGGCGAAGGTTTCCTACAGCCAGATGCAGACCCAGATGGAAAAGCTGGGCTATGACAATGTATTTATCGGTACGGTGGAGGGAGACCCGGAGGAAACAGCCTGTGAGGCAGTTTTGGAGACAGTTGCGGACGCAGGCTACACAAAGGTGGTTCTCCGCCCCTTCATGGTAGTTGCAGGCGATCATGCCAACAATGACATGGCGGGCGACGATGAAGATTCCTGGCTCAGCATATTCCGGGCTTCCGGTAAGTTTGAAAGCGTGGACGTGCAGATTTCCGGCCTGGGTTCTATCCCTGGCATACAGGAGATTTATGTACAGCATACAAGTGAGGTATTGGATCAGGCAGCAGCAATGCTGCCTGACGGAACATACACAGCGGAGTTTAGGACGGACAGCAGTATGTTTCATGTCAGTGAAGCTTGTGACGGCAAGGGAACGCTGACCGTGGAAAATGGGAAAATGACGATCCATATTTCTCTTGGGTCTAAGAAGATCGTGAATCTTTATCCGGGGCTTGCCAGGGATGCGGAAAAAGAGGGAGCGAAGCTTCTTGCACCGACAGAGGATAAGGTTACCTACAGTGACGGTATGACGGAGGAGGTCTATGGATTTGACGTGCCGGTACTGTCGCTTGAAAAAGAGTTCGATTTGGCACTGATCGGTACAAAGGGAAAATGGTATGACCACAAGGTCAGTGTGTCAAATCCGGTGCCGTCGGGGGACAGCGCCCAGGCGAAAAGTTCAGATGCGCCTGAGGACGGAACTTACAACATGGATATCACCTTCGCCGGGGGAAGCGGGAAAGCCCAGATCATATCCCCTGTATCAGTCACAGTGTCAGGCGGCAAGGCGACGGCGACAGTACAATGGAACAGTCCGAATTATGATTATATGATCGTGGACGGCAAGAAATATCTGCCGGTAAATACAGAAGGAGATTCTGTATTTGAAATTCCGGTTCAGGGGTTTGACGAGCCGGTGACTGTCATCGGAGATACGGTGGCGATGAGTAAGCCCCACGAAATCGAATATACCATCACGTTTCATTCTGCGTTCTGAAAATGGGGAGAAAGATGAAAGAGAAAAAAGGGATAAGGATTCTGGTTCTGGTGAGTTTGCTGGGGCTGTGCAGTTGTGGCGGGCCGTCCGCGAAGGCAGAGACGGAAACCATAACGGCAGCAGATTTTACAGCAGAACCCGATATGACAGCAGATGCTGATGTAGAATCGCAGGATGAACAGCCGCTTGTTTATGAACGGAGTATGGCACTGCAGTATGCAGAAAATTTTACAGTCGATTACTATGAGGGAGGCTATACTCTGCTTACTACAACAATGGACGGCGCGCAGTTTTTGATCGTGCCGGAGAATGGAGATATCCCGGAGAGTCTGTGTCAGAAGATGCAGGAGCGGGAAATTGCAGTACTGCATAGGCCGATGGAGAACCTTTATCTGGTGGCTTCCTCGGCAATGGATATGTTCAGTGCCCTAAACGGGCTGGATGCGATCGCGTTTTCCGGGCAGAAGGAGGAGGGCTGGTATATCGAAGCCGCCAGGGAGGCGATGAAAAGAGGCGAGATTCTCTATGCGGGTAAATATAATAAGCCGGATTATGAGTTGATCGTTTCAAACAACTGCAAGCTGGCTATAGAAAATATGATGATCTCTCATGCTCCGGAAGTGGTAGAGAAGCTGGAAGATTTTAGAATCCCTGTTATGATAGATTATTCCAGCTACGAGTCCCATCCGCTGGGAAGAGTGGAGTGGGTGAAGTTTTACGGAGCGCTTCTTGGAAAAGAGGAGGAAGCGGAAAGGATTTTTGAAGAGCAGACGGCAATTCTTGCGCGGGTGAGTGTTGATGCAAAGACAGATAAAACGGTGGCTTTCTTTTTTATAACATCTAATGGGCTGGTGCAGGTGCGCCAGGCATCCGATTACGTTCCCAGGATGATAGAGCTTGCGGGCGGAAACTATATTTTTGAAAATCTGGGCGATCCTGAAACAGGGCGATCGACTTGTAATATGCAGGTAGAGGAGTTTTACAATGGTGCGAAAGATGCGGATATTCTAATTTATAACAGCTCTATTGACGGCGGGGTTTCCAGTGTGGAGGAGCTTCTCGATAAATGTGAGCTTTTAGCGGATTTTAAGGCGGTGAAAGAGGGGAATGTCTGGTGTACTACAAATGATATGTACCAGCAGTCTCTCTCCATCGGATATTTAATAGAAGATATACATACGGTGCTTCAAGGCGAAGAAAAGAATATGCATTATCTTTTTACATTAGAGTGAGCAGGCGAAGGAGTGGAAAGGGATTGTGATTCCTATGCGTGAAAACAGGAAATACAGATATATTGCAGTCTTTTTGATACTTGGCATAGGCATGGGATTCTTGTTTGCACTGAATGTCTGTATCGGAAGCGTGGGGATTGCCCTGTCAGATATTGGTAGGACGCTTGCAGGGCAGGGAAACAGTGAAACGGTGACAAGGATTTTGCGGGATATCAGGATGCCGAGGGCGTTGGCGGTTCTGATCCTCGGCGGAGCTTTGGCGTTGGCGGGATACCTCTTGCAGACCTTTTTCAATAATCCCATTGCGGGGCCCTTTGTGCTGGGGATCTCTTCGGGAGCCAAAATGGTCGTGGCGCTTATGATGGTCTTTTTGATGGGGCGGTTTGTCAAGGTGACCTCCGCGGTAATGATTCTTTCGGCGTTTGCGGGAGCAATGCTTTCGATGGGATTCGTA
>CAZUZZ010000244.1:0-3389 GCA_964625055.1 uncultured Bacteroides sp.
CGGACGAGACAGAGAAGGCCTGATCTCTATGAAAAGTATCTGGAAACACACCCGCCGGTAGAGAAAAAGCGGCGTAAAAGTTAAAAAGAGGAAAAATTGCTTGCATTTGCACCCGTGATATGGTAAGTTATTAATGTTGTGAAGAAGGATGGTCCTCTGTTACAGACGTATTAAGAACATCCGGAGCATTTCAGGAGGAGAAAATGAACGATATCATCAGAGAAATTGAAGCGGAACAGTTAAAGGAAAACTTGAGCGACTTCCATGTAGGCGACACCGTTAAAGTGTACGGTAAGATCAAGGAGGGTAACCGCGAGAGAATCCAGGTGTTTGAGGGAACCGTCTTAAAGATTCAGGGCGGCGGGAACAGAACCACCTTCACGGTGCGTAAGGTATCTAACGGCGTAGGCGTCGAGAAGACCTGGCCCATGCACTCTCCGAATGTGGAGAAGGTAGAGGTTGTCAGAAGAGGTAAGGTGAGACGTGCTAAACTGAATTACCTGAGAGATCGCGTCGGTAAGAAGGCTAAGGTTAAAGAACTGGTTAAATAAGCGTAAGAGATGATGAAACAGATACCTCAGAGTGATTTGGGGTATCTGTTTTTACTATGAAAGTCCCGGACAGCGGCTGAGCAGATGAGCAAGCTTGCTTGTACAGATGCTCAGACATTGGACGGGCAAGACGGTATGAGCAAGGAGGGCGATAGCCCGGAGTGTGAATAGCGGCGGCGATTGCGGGAGTGAAACGGAGCAATCGACTTTCATATGTTGTGGAGTGCATAGGATGGCGAGAAGAAAAGGCTTGACCTTTTATCAGAAAAAGAAAAAGCTTAATCCGAAGATCATAAAGGATATCCTGGAGATGCTCGTGGGAAGCGCTGTCGCTGTTTTTTTGGCCTTTGTCCTTATCTTTTCTGCGGGGATGCGTACCAGTGTGGTGGGAGACTCCATGGAGCCTGTACTCAGCAATGGACAGGAAATTTTGATGAACCGTATTATTTACAGGATCTCCATGCCAAAAAGGGGCGATGTCATCGTTTTTTTGCCAAACGGCAACCAGAATTCTCATTTTTATGTGAAACGAGTGGTGGGACTGCCGGGCGAGACGATACAGATCCGGGACGGAAGTGTATACATAGACGGCGTACTGCTTGCGGAGGATGAGAGCTTGGATAAAATTGCCGATCCCGGCATTGCGCAGAATGAGCTGCAGCTTGCGTCGGATGAGTTTTTTGTTCTGGGAGATAACCGTAACAGCAGTGAGGACAGCCGGTCAGGCAATATCGGTGCGGTGAAGAAAGACACGATCATCGGCAAGGCATGGTTTCATTTGGCAGTGGAA
Source organism: uncultured Bacteroides sp. (assembly GCA_964625055.1). GTDB lineage: Bacteria > Bacillota > Clostridia > Lachnospirales > Lachnospiraceae > UBA3282. The sequence goes on from CAZUZZ010000244.1 coordinate 1,342, forward strand.
GACCAGCCCATGGGTATGATCGAATAGCGAGGATAAAAGATGAATTATCAGTGGTATCCGGGGCATATGACAAAGGCAAAGCGGATGATGCAGGAAAACATCAGCCTGATCGATCTGGTGATCGAACTGGTGGATGCTAGGATTCCGCTTTCCAGCAGAAACCCGGACATAGATGAACTGGGGAAAAACAAATCCAGACTGATTCTATTAAATAAATCAGATCTTGCGGATCCCAAGGCAAATAAGCTTTGGATGACGTATTTTCAGGATATGGGCTTTCATGTATTGGAAGTCAACGCAAAGACGGGACAGGGGCTTCGGGCGATTCAGCCCAAGGTGCAGGAGGCTTGCAGGGACAAGATAGAGCGGGATAGAAAAAGAGGGATCAAAAACCGACCGGTCAGAGCGATCGTGGTTGGCATCCCCAACGTGGGAAAATCCACCTTTATCAATTCTTTTGCTGGAAAGGCGTGTGCCAAGACCGGCAATAAACCCGGAGTGACCAAGGGGAAGCAGTGGATCCGTCTGAATAAGGAGCTGGAGCTTTTAGATACGCCGGGTATTCTCTGGCCCAAGTTTGAGAGCGAAGAAGTGGGGAAACGGCTCGCCATGATCGGCTCCATGAATGATGAGATATTACAGATGACGGAACTGGCAACGGAACTTCTCGCCTTTCTTTTAGAGAATTACAGAGAGCCGCTTCTGGAGCGTTATCAGATAGAGGAGAGCGGGCAGACGCCGGATGCCGTGACGATGCTGGCAGCGATCTGTGAGAACCGTAAGTGTTATAAAAAGGGACAGGAGCCGGATTATGAGAAAGCGGCGGCGCTTCTGGTAGATGATTTCAGAAGCGGCAGGCTTGGCAGGATCACACTGGAAACGATACAGGAGGGAGAAGAAGCGTGAAGAAAGTGTTGCGTGAGATATTAAGTACCAGTCTTTATCTTTTAGGCGTTTTATGTGTTGTTTATCTGGTCATTCATTTCGTGGGACAGAGGACGCAGGTACAGGGCAGTTCTATGGAACCGACGCTCAGCCCGGAGGATAATCTTATTGTAGATAAGATCAGCTATCGCTTTCACGATCCGGAAAGGTTTGATATCATTGTCTTTCCCTATTTGAAAGAGGATAATACTTTCTATATAAAGCGTATCATCGGCCTGCCTGGTGAGACGATACAGATTGACGAGGAGGGCAATATTTATATAGATGACAAATTGCTGCAGGAGTCCTATGGCAAGGAAGTGATCCTGCATCCCGGCAGAGCCAGCGATCCCATAACGCTCGGCTCTGATGAGTATTTTGTTATGGGAGACAACCGGAATAACAGTACCGACAGCAGGGAACCTTTGGTGGGTAATATCAAACGAGAGAATATCATAGGCAGGGCGTGGCTGCGCATATGGCCTCTGGATGAGTTTGGATTTGTAAAGCACAGGTAGGAGAAATTATCGAATGACGGAAAATATCGGGACGATCAGACAAAAACTGCAGGCGGCGGCTATCTCGGAGCTGCCTGCTTTGTTTTTAGAATATGAGACAGATCCACGGGCAGGGGTGCAGACAGAAATTGCCAAAGCGAAAAAACGGATTCTTGCTTACGAAAAAGAAGTGGCAAGAACGGAGGCACTAAAGCGCTATGAGAAAGAATACGGTGATTGCGGTTATATCTGCGGCATTGACGAGGTGGGAAGAGGCCCGCTGGCCGGCCCGGTGGTGGCAGGAGCGGTGATCTTGCCGAAAGATTGTGATATTTTATATATCAATGATTCCAAGAAACTCTCCGAAAAAAAGAGAGAGGAGCTGTATGATATCATCATGGAGAGGGCGGTGGCGGTGGGGCTTGGATACAGCACACCCGCACGGATCGATGAGATCAACATACTGCAGGCCACCTATGAGGCCATGCGGGAAGCCATTGACAAGTTATCGGTAACGCCTGATATTTTATTAAATGACGCGGTGACTATACCGGAGGTCTCCATACGGCAGGTTCCCATCATCAAAGGGGATGCCAAGAGTATTTCCATCGGGGCGGCCAGCATCGT
>CAZUZZ010000245.1:0-3378 GCA_964625055.1 uncultured Bacteroides sp.
TCAGGGCCAGGATGTTGGTCTGGAAAGCGATATTCTCGATGGTGGCAATGATCTTTTCAATCTGCTCGGATGTGCTGCTGATATCCTGCATGGCGCTGATGAGCACTTCCACCTGTTCACTGCTTGTGTTTACCTGCTCGCCGGTGAGCTGTGCATTGTCGCGCATCTCGGCGGCTGTCTGGATATTCTGTTTGGCGCTTCTGGACAGATCCTCCAGAGTAGCGGAAAGTTCTTCCACAGCGCTGGCCTGTTCGGTGGCACCCTGCGCCAGAGCCTGGGAGCCGTCCGATAGACTTTTCGCCTGTCCGAACACCTTGTGTTCCACTGCCTGAATATTCGCCATGACGGCGGAGAGGGAAGTGGTAAAGCTGTCGATCGAGTCTGAGATCGAACGGAAATCACCGAGAAAGGGCACGGAGGCGGACACATTGAAATTCCCTGCGGAAAGCTGGCTCATAATATGGTTGATATCCTCAATATATTTGCTGGTCTGCTCTATGGAATGCTTCAGTGTCTGGGACAGATCGCCAATCTCATCTTTTGCATTGTAATCGAGCTCCAGTTTCATGCGGCCCTCCTGTAAAGGCCGGGTCTTATTCGTGAGGGTAAGGATAGGTCTTACCACACGCCGCAGGATATAGCCCACCAGGATCAGCAGGAAGAATAGTGTCACAAAAAGACTGACGGCGGTAACCAGATGCATGGACGCCACGGTCTGCTGCATATTCTCTGTGCTTGTTTCGTTGAGGGCTGTGCCACGTTCCACGACCTGATCCAAAAGCCCTACAATAACGCCCAGATTCTCCAGGATCGTATCCCGATAATAGGACAGTGCCTGCTCCGGATCTGTCTCTGCAAGCTCTAAGACATAAATAGCCGATTCGTGCAGCTCCTTATGTAACGGTTCCAGCTGGTTGCGCAGATCAAGAATGGCGGCATCGTCTGTTCCCGCCTCGCCGTAAAGCCATTGTCCCAGCACACAGCCGGTGGGATCGGTACTGCCGGTAAACTCCTCGCCGTTATACAGAGCATGGCTGAGGTTAGTGACCCATTTATAATGCGCTACTTCCGCTTTCTGGGCTCTCTGTAAGAGCGCGTTCACCTCAATGTTAAATTCTTCCGAGGCTTTCATATCGAGAATATTAGCGGTGGTGAGGAAGCTGGACAGCACAACGGCCAGTAAAGTGACAGCCACCAGAGCACCGACGATGATTTTGATACTTTTTCGCATGTGATCTCTCCTTTGATTTTTAAAGGGTTAATGATGCAAAAATTGTAGCATAGCTGCCGTTTTATTGCAATCGTTTCTTTTTCCCATGCCGCTGGAAAATTTTATTCTATAAAACAGTTGACCGTTGGTCGAAAGTGGTGCTATGATTAGAGCGTATAAATTGACCGACGGTCGAAAAGGAGAGGAAAAAATGACATACGCAGATTTTTTTTATGACATTAAAGGAAGATTTATGGGCGCGGATGTGAGTGATATCCATGAACATCTGGCTTTTGAATTTAACATTGAGGACGAGGAGGCGGGCGGCGCTTTCTATGTGGAGGTAAAGGACGGCGTACTATACGTGGAACCATACGAGTATTACGACAGAGATGCCAGATTTATCTGTGCACCGGATGTGCTTCTGAAGATCGCGGAGGGCGAGCTGGATCCTATTTGGGCGTTCACGACCCAGAAGCTTAAGGTGGAAGGCAATATTGACAAGGCGCTTCGCCTGAAGGAGATCATTGAGTCGAAGCAGAAGCAAACGAAAAAGGCGGCGAAGAAAAAATGAGAAGAAAGATGGGAAAAGGCGGTAAACTTCTGTTAAAGGCGGCGGCGGGGCTGGGCATTGCGGCGGCTGCCTGCGGAGGTGAGATCGCCTACTTTTACGGACGCACGATGAAGCGTAGCCGGGCAAAGACAGAGCGGACCATGAAGATGTCCGGTACGGACTGGAATCAGTATCTGCCTTTGATCGAGAAGCGCAAGGAGGCGATGCTTAACAGGCCCCACAGCGATGTGTGGCAGGAAAGCTTTGACAGACTGAAGCTTCACGCGACTTATTTTCCCGTGCTGGCGGCCGGACAGAGGAGGAAAAGGATCGTGATCTGCTTCCACGGCTATACCAGTCAGGGTATGTCGGATTACATCGGGTTGTCAGATTATTACCAGAAGAGGAATTTTGCCATGCTCCTGCCCGATGCCAGGGCCCACGGCTTGAGTGAGGGAGAATATGTGGGCTTCGGATGCCCTGACAGGCGGGACGCTCTGGTATGGATCAACTGGGTGATAGAAGAACTTGGAAGCGATGTGGAGATCCTTCTGCACGGCACTTCCATGGGAGCGGCGACGCTCCTGATGCTGAGCGGGCTGACTCTGCCGGAGCAGGTAAAAGGAATCGTGGCGGACTGTGGTTTTACTTCGCCCAAGGAGGTGTTTACCCATGTGCTGCACTCTATGTATCATCTGCCCGCGTTTCCGGTGATCCCGGGGGCGGATCTGGTGAACAGACGTCTTGCGGGCTACGGTATGGACGAGTGTAATGCCAGACGGGAGGTGGAGAAGGCGACCGTGCCGATCCTCTTTATTCATGGTGAACTGGATACCTTCGTGCCCTGCAGTATGTGTGATGAGATGTACGAGCACTGCGCTTCTCCAAAGAGCAAGCTGATCGTGGCAGGGGCGGCCCATGCGGAGAGCTATTATAAGGATATGGAGAGCTATGAGAACGCGCTGACACAGTTTATAGAACAGACAATGGATTGACGGGTCTGCAGAGAGAGGGGACAATAATTATGAAAACAAGATATGGACACAAGGCTTATCCCTTTACGGTGGCACAGAAGTTTCATATTTTTTATATGGATTTCTGCCCGAAGAAGGAGGTCGTCAACATCGGCACCAGTCTGACCATCGAGTATGAGCTGGACAAGGCAGTGTTAAAGGATGCGATTTACAAGGCTTACGAGCGCTGTGAGTCCATGCGGGTGCGTTTCGCCTACGACAAGAAGGAGGAACAGTGGTATCAGTATCTGGCCGAGAAGGAAGAGCGGGATATTGAGTATGTGGACTTTACGGGCAAGACTATGGAGGAGGCGGCAGAGATCATGACCGCCTGGACCAGAGTGCCCTTTGAGAGAGAGGACAGCCCTATGAACCGGGTGGTGATGATCAAGACACCGGACGGCTGCGAAGGGCTTTATGTGCTGGGTGATCATATGCTGATGGACGCCCAGTCCCTCATCTGTTTTTTGCGGGATGTGATCGAGCTTTACTGTAACGCCATGTTTGAGGGAATTGCATATCCGCTGGATATGCGTTCCTATGTGGAACAGATAGAGAAGGATCTGGCTTATGAGGCGGGAAGTAAAGCGCAGGCCAGAGAC
>CAZUZZ010000246.1:0-3371 GCA_964625055.1 uncultured Bacteroides sp.
AGTAGAGGGGATCATATATGCGTAAGGCAGTAAATGTGCTGGTTTTGTCCTTGTTGGTCTTGAGTTTTACCGGCTGCGGTCAGGAAAAGATGCCGGAGATCAGTTCTTTGTCCTTTGAAAAAGAGGGAGAGGTTCTGCATCAGATCGTGGGAAAAGCGGACCAAAACTATTACCAGATCCAGATGTCGGATCTGGAGAGTTTTGCAGCAGAGCGTGTGGAAGAATATTGTTCGGACAAGGGAGAAGGCCGGGTGACGCTGGAGGCAGTGGAGGAGAAAAGCGGCAATATCCTGATGCAGTTCCGCTACGCTTCGCCGGAAGATTACAGCGGGTTTAACCACAGAGTGTTGTTTATCGGTGCTTTGGAGGATGCTGTTGATGAGTATTATCTGGAGTCAGTGCCCTTTGTCTCTGTGGAGGGCAAGGCATCGGAGATCGGTTATATTGATGACTGGGACGCCAAGAAGATGATCGTTCTGGAGACAAAAGGCGGAGAGGATATTCTGGTAAATCTGCCGGGGAAAACACTTTATATCAACCAGAGTGCAGACAGCAGTCAGGAAGTGACCTTTGTCGGAAAGAAGAGTGTGAAAGTAAGTAATCAGGAGGAGTCGGAGGCATCGGCACTCTCCTACATTATATACGAATAAGCGGAGGATGTATTATGGAAAAAACGATGGAAAAGATTGTGGCGTTATCAAAGGCGAGAGGATTTGTCTATCCCGGCTCCGAGATTTATGGCGGCTTGGCGAACACCTGGGATTTCGGGAATCTGGGTGTGGAGCTAAAGAATAACATCAAGAAGGCGTGGTGGCAGAAGTTTGTCATGGAGAGCCCTTACAACGTGGGCGTGGACTGCGCGATCCTGATGAATCCACAGACCTGGGTAGCCAGCGGACATCTGGGAAGCTTCTCCGATCCGCTCATGGACTGCAGAGAGTGCCACGAGAGATTCCGTGCGGATAAGATCATCGAGGATTATGTGGCGGAGAACGGTATGACTCTGGAGTCTTCCGTGGATGGCTGGAGCCAGCAGCAGATGAAGGATTTTATCGAGGAGCATAACATTCCCTGTCCTACCTGCGGCAAGCATAATTTTACCGATATCAGACAGTTTAACCTGATGTTCAAAACCTTCCAAGGCGTTACGGAGGATGCGAAGAATACTGTGTATCTGCGCCCGGAGACGGCACAGGGTATCTTTGTCAATTTCAAAAATGTACAGCGTACCTCCCGCAAGAAGATTCCTTTCGGCATCTGTCAGGTGGGTAAGTCCTTCAGAAACGAGATCACGCCCGGCAACTTCATTTTCCGCGTGAGAGAGTTCGAGCAGATGGAGATGGAATTTTTCTGCGAGCCGGATACGGATCTGGAGTGGTTTGCATACTGGAAAAAGTATTGTATTGATTTCTTAAAGAGTCTGGGCATGAAGGAGGAGGAGATGAGAGTCCGCGACCACGATCCGGAAGAGCTTTCTTTCTACTCCAAGGCCACGACGGACATTGAGTTCCTGTTCCCCTTTGGCTGGGGCGAGCTCTGGGGTATCGCTGACAGGACAGACTATGACCTGACCCAGCATCAGAATACCTCGGGCGAGGATATGTCCTATTTTGATGATACGAAGAACGAGAAATATATTCCTTACGTGATAGAGCCTTCACTGGGCGTGGAGCGTCTGTTCCTTGCGGTGCTCTGCGGCGCCTACGACGAGGAGGAGATTGGTGAGGGAGACGTGCGTACCGTGCTGCATTTCCATCCGGCTCTTGCGCCTGTCAAGATCGGTGTGCTGCCTCTTTCCAAAAAGTTAAACGAGGGTGCGGAGAAGATCTTTACACAGCTCTCCAAGAAGTATAACTGTGAGTTTGACGACAGAGGCAATATCGGTAAGAGATACCGCAGACAGGATGAGATTGGTACGCCCTTCTGTGTTACATATGATTTTGATTCCGAGACGGACGGCTGTGTGACCGTGCGGTTTCGTGACTCCATGGAGCAGGAGCGCATAGCGATTTCAGAACTTGACGCTTATTTTGCAGATAAGTTTACTTTTTAGGAATGAGGAGAGAAACGATGAGACAATTCACGTCAGATGAACTGAGAAGGACCTGGAAGCAATTCTATATAGAGCGTGGGCACGTAGATGTAGGGGCGGTTTCCCTTGTGTCTGACGGTTCTACGGGGGTTCTCTTTAATGTTGCAGGAATGCAGCCGCTGATGCCTTATTTATTGGGACAGAAACATCCCTTAGGGACAAGATTGTGCAATGTGCAGGGGTGTGTTCGTACGAATGATATTGATTCAGTAGGCGATAAGAGCCATGTGACTTTTTTTGAAATGATGGGAAGCTGGAGTCTGGGAGATTATTTCAAAGAAGAACGCTGTAAGTGGAGCTTTGAGCTTTTGACCCAGGTGTTTGGCTTTGATGCGGATCATCTTGCCGCAACCGTATTTGCCGGGGATGAAAATGCGCCCAGAGATGAGGAAGGAGCCGAGTACCGCATTGCTTCCGGATTTAAGAAGGAAAATATTTATTACCTGCCGGCGGAGGATAACTGGTGGGGATTGGAATATGGTCCCTGCGGCCCTGACAGCGAGATGTTTTATATCGCTGATCGGCCGGACTGCGGACCGGACTGTGGGCCGGGCTGCAGCTGCGGGAAGTATACGGAATTGGGAAATGATGTTTTTATGCAGTATGAAAAGCATCATGACGGGAGCCTTACCCCTTTAAAACAGAAAAACGTGGATACCGGATGGGGATTGGAGCGCATCTTGGCGTTCTTAAACGGAACCAGAGATGTTTATCAGATCGACCTGTTTTCTCCTGTGATCGCCTATATCGAGAAGGTATCGGGGACGAAATATGAGCAGGATGAGAATCTGACCAGATCCATGAGGATTCTTGCGGACCATGTCCGCACCAGCGTGATGCTGATCGGGGATGAAGCAAAGCTCTTGCCTTCCAATGTGGGGGCGGGGTATGTGCTGCGCCGTCTGATCAGGCGTGCCGTAAGACACGGCAGGGTGCTTGGCCTGACGGTGGAAAACATCTTAAAAGCGGCGGAGATTTTTATTGATGAGATTTATGCGGAAAGCTATCCCCGTTTGAAGGAAAACAAAGAGTTTGTGCTTGCGGAGCTTAAGAAGGAAATCAATCGTTTTGAGAGCACTCTGGAAAACGGTATGAAGGAATTCCGTAAGATTCTTGAGCAGAAGAAAAAAGCCGGATCGGGTGAGATTGACGGTAAGTCTGCTTTTTATTTATATGATACCTTTGGGTTCCCCATTGAACTGACTGTGGAAATGGCACAGGAAGAGGGAATCAAGGTGGATGAAGAAGGCTTTGCGAAAGCGATGGAGGAGCAGAAGCA
>CAZUZZ010000247.1:0-3369 GCA_964625055.1 uncultured Bacteroides sp.
TTTTTTCATAATTACACCTCTGCTCACAACAAAATGCAGACCGCCATAAGACAGTCTGCATTTTTATCATACTTTTACAAGTATCCCCTCTATTAACCTTTTACAGAACCGCCTGTAACACCTTCTACATAGAACTTCTGCATCAATACGAACAATGCGGAAATCGGAATAGATACGATAACGCCGCCCGCGCAGAAAATGGAGAAGTATTTATTAACCAATGATTTGCCCAGCATATTAAACAGACCGATCGCAATCGTCCAGTCCGTAGAAATACCGGAGTTCAGCATCAGTTTAGCCAGTACGAAATCACCCCACGGTACGAGGAACGAATTGATTACAGTATACACAATGATCGGCTGTGATAACGGGATGATGATCTTCACGAAAATCGTCGCTTCCGATGCACCCTCCAACCATGCCGCTTCACGTAAGGATGTGGAGATCGTATCCATAAAGCCCTTGGTGATCAGGTACCCCAGACCGGAAGCTGCAGAGTATACAATGATCATTCCGAGATGGCTGTTGGTCAGTCCTAAGGATTTCATAACGAAATATACCGCGATCATGGACAGTACGCCGGGGAACATATTTAAGATGATTCCGAAGCTCATCAGTCCCTTTCTGCCTTTAAACCGTAGGCAGCTCATTGTGTAAGCTACCATCAAAACGAAAACCGTAGAAATAATACAGGTAAAAATGGCAATGATCAAAGTATTTTTAAACCATGCCCCGTACTGCACCACCGAGTCCGGCTCAAAAAACAGCACCCTATAGTTATCCAGAGACCAATTCTCCGGGAAGAAATGCGACGTATTGATTCCCCTGTATGCACTGAAGGATGTCACTACCAGCCAGAGAATCGGTACTAACCAGACTACAGCGAGGAATGCCAAAACTACATGTCGTAAAATCATACTTACAGTTTTTTTCATTATCGGAAATCCTCCTCTCTATTGCCTTTGATCGTCTGCGTAAAGGTAATCAATGTAAATGCCGCACAGATGATGAATACCAGAATACCGATCACAGAAGCTATCTTGTAATTGTAGTATTCATTCGTCAATCTGAACAGCCACGTTACAAGCAGATCCACCTCTTTTGCATTTGAGTTAGCAAGTAACTGGTCGGATGTAGTATAAACATCCTGCGTCAACAGGTAAATAACGTTGAAGTTATTGATATTCTTTACAAAATCTGTGATAAGACTCGGTCCCGTAATGAAAAGCACATATGGCATTGTAATCTTCCAGAAGATCTGGAAATTATTCGCACCGTCGATTCTGGCGCTTTCAAGCTGATCTACCGGAATGTTCATCAACACGCCTGTCGCCACCAGCATCTGATAGGGAACGCCTACCCAGATGTTAATGAGAATGATCATAACCTTTGTCCAGCCGGGGCTGGTCAGGAACGGAATATATGACAGATTAGAGCTTACCAAGCCGATGCTTTTCAGGAAATCTGTCAATCCAATATTGGCGCAGATCGTATTCACAATACCGGAATCCCCAAAGAAGTTACGAACAAGCAGCAATGTTACGAACTGCGGTACCGCAATCGCGATCATAAACAAAGTTCTCCACAGTCTGGGGAGCTTGGTTTTCTTATTGTTCACTAACTGTGCCATCAAAATACCGCCGATAAAGGTAGTAAATGTAGCAAGAAATGCCCACTCCAGAGTCCAAACCAGAATTTTTCCGAAAGAGTAGCCAAACGTTACGGTCGTGGAACCTGTTGTGAAAAGACTTTTGAAATTCTTCCAGCCAACCCATGTAAACAACGCGCTCGGCGGCATATGCTGCTGGTCATAATTCGTAAACGCAATCGCGATCAATACAAGGATCGGAATAATATTCATCAAAATGATGCCGATACAGGGCAGCGTCAGCAATGTAACATGGAATTTTTCATTGAAGAGCGCCTTTATGTCTTCCCCAAAGGTATTGATATGTTTTTCTGCTTCCTTTCTCAACTGGAGACGGTAAACAGCTTTAATATTACCTATGTATACTAAGATAAAAGCTGCGATTATGAATAATGCAATGATAGAATTTAGCAAGATCAAGAAAGAATTATCATAATCGTTCACTGTACTTGTCAATGTTAACGGGTCAAAGACCTGCTCGAACTGAACAGTTCCCAATGTTCCGAAATCCGCCAGATTCGGAGCCGCATAGAAAATGCACATTACAACAAAAACTGCTTCCAAGGCAGTCATAATCAGCCCGTTGATAATCTGCTTTCTCGCAAAATATCCTGCGCCCATGATAAGCAGGGATAATTTCACCCCGATATCACCTTTCGCAACTGCTACCCCAAAATCTTTAAAATAATTTCCAATCGATTTCAATCCATTCTTCATAGGATCTCCCCCTCAGAATTATTTTTAAAAAAACCCCGCATCCCGTACGGATGCGGGGTATGCAACGTCTATAAGAAATACCTTTCAGACTTATTCAATCGGCGCTGTAATACCTTCTACTGCGGTATCCAGTACACTCTGAAGATCAGAACCCACATTACCGTCCACCAGAACCTGTCCCAGTGTCTCTGCGGGAGCCCAGAAGTTTCCGCCCACACGCTGAGGTGTAGCGTAAGCCGCCTGCTCTGCCAGTGCTGCGATTGCGGGATTAGCCTGTACTGCGCTGGAAGATGCTGCATTGATGTTAGCGGGGCCAAGACCTCTCGCTTCAAATCTTGCTGTCTGAGACTCTTCGTTTGTCAGATACTCAGCAAGCAGCATAGCCCAACCGATATTAGCGGAATAAGGGTTAACGCCTACTAATTTGTATCCGGAATAAGAAGACATCTGGCAGTCCTTGCCTGCTACATTGAAAGTAGGAAGCTTGGTTGCTGCATAGTTATCTCCCCATGCATCAGCTGCTGTCTCCGCTCTCCAAGTACCGTTTACGGCTGCAGCTACCGTGCCTTCTGCGATCGCAGTTGCCATCTGTTCATCATTCATATTAACCAGAGTGTTGGTCTCGCAAAGATTCATGATCGTCTGCGCAACATCTGTTGCACCGCTTGCATTCCAAGTACAGGTGTTGGAACCGTCATCGTTCAATGTCAGCTCATAGCCTGCGCCCTGGAAGAAGGAGTAGATATACCATCCATTGGAAATATCCATCGCTACTTTCTTACCTGCCGCCTCTGCTACTTCCAGCATTTTCTCAAGAGACTGTACATCGCTCTCTGAGAATACAGAAGCGTCGTAGAACATGAAGTAACCGTTATCTGCTGTCATAGGATAAGCATATAACTTACCGCCTACGCTTGCCGCCTCAACAGCGCCAGCCGAATTTGCAGACTTTACATCATATGTGTAAGTAGCTGCTACTTCCTGAAGTGCGCCAGCCTGTACCA
>CAZUZZ010000248.1:0-3368 GCA_964625055.1 uncultured Bacteroides sp.
CATATTTTTTATAAGTGGAGCTGACCCTGAACTGTGCCCAGAGACACAGAACCGCTCCGATCAAAACCAGAAAATAAGTCGGGTCAAAATAATAACCATAATATCCGTAATGTCCCATATCCATTCCTCCTTATTACTGTGCAAACGCTGTAAACATCTCCCCTGCCTTTATGGGATATCCCAGCAGAAAATCCTTCACCGCCATACGTCTTTTCCCCTCCGGCTGTACTGCCGTCACCTTAAGCGCACCGGAACCGGTCTGCACATAAAAGGCATCCTTCTCTACCGCAAGCACAACCCCCGGTTCTTTTCTCTCTGTCTGCACCGCAAAGGATGCCGCATCCGCAGGCTCCTCCTCCCAGATCTTCAGAGTTTTTCCCCGCAGAAGTGTGGCAGCCCCCGGCCAGGAGATCAACCCCCGGATCAGGCAGTCCAGCTTCTCTGCGTCCATGCTCCAGTCGATCCTTCCCATGGATTTGGTCAACATCTTTGCATAACAGGATTCTGCGTCATTTTGTTTCCTGGGCGTCACCTGTCCCGCCTCTATCTTCGGGAGCGCATCCACGATAAGACGGGCTCCCGCTGCCGCCAGCTTATCATGCAGGGTATCCGCCGTCTCGCGGGAGGTGATCTCCACCTCTGTCTGCAGAAGCATATCGCCGGTATCCAGCCCTTTCTCCATCTGCATAATGGTAACGCCGGTTTTCTTTTCCCCGTCGATGATGGCCCACTGGATCGGCCCGGCCCCCCGGTATTTGGGCAGAAGCGAAGCGTGGATATTGATACAGCCGTACTTCGGCATGGTAAGGATCTCTTCCGACAAAATCTGCCCGAAAGCCGCCACCACAAAAATATCCGCCTGATAGCCGCGCAGCACAGCGACCGCCTCCGGGTCCTTGATCTTCACCGGCTGAAAGACGGGAATATCGTGGGCGGCTGCACAGGCCTTTACCGGCGTCATCTGCAGTTCCTTCCCTCTGCCCTTGGGCTTATCCGGCTGCGTCACCACGGCGGCCACCTGATGTCCCGCCTCTATGAGGGCCTGCAATGCACCCACCGCAAAATCGGGGGTTCCCATAAATACGATTCTCATATCTCTCTTTCCCTTCTTTCTCCCGGACAGCTTCTATGCCGCACGCAAAATCCGTTTTATTCTGCTTCATCATCCTCATCCACCAGATCTTCCGTATTTAACAGTGGTCCCTCCACTTTCTCCACGTAGAGATGGCCCTCCAGATGATCCAGCTCATGACAGATGGCTCTGGCTAAAAGCTCTGTCCCTTCAATCTCAAAGGGCTGCATATTTTCATCATAGGCAAGCGCCTTCACATAGTTGGGCCGCTTCACATGACCGGTCTTGCCGGGAACGCTTAAGCACCCCTCGTAGCCCTCCTGCTCTCCGCTGGTCTCCAGTATTTTAGGATTGATCAAGAGTATGGGATCTTCTCCCGTCACATCGATCACCACGACCCTCTTCAGGATACCCACCTGAGGAGCCGCCAGACCCACGCCGTTCTCCTCATATAATGTCTCATACATATCGTCGATCAGTTCCCGCAGTCTGGGCGTGACCTCTGTCACCTCTTTGCATCGCTTCGTCAAGACCGGATCTCCGATCTCCCTGATCTTTCTGGTTGCCATGATACCTCTTCCTCCTGTCCTTATCCCGTTTTATGATCTCAGTATACAGTCATGGGATCAAAATCAAACTGTACCGTCTGATTTTTCAGTCCCCGTTGCCTGCAATATTTTTCCAGCCGGTCCTTCGCCTCCACCAGCACCTGATACTCTCCGTGTCGGAGATAAAAAATATGTCGATAGAGATCGGATAGTTTACCGATCGCCGCTTCCGTAGGGCCGATCAGCTGTAAGCCTTCCACGCTTTCCATCTCTTTCTTGACCAATTCGGTCATTTCGTGGCCCAACAGCTCTCCCTCCTCCTGCAGAGTCGAGATCAGCAGAACCGCCAGCATATGTGCCGCAGGCGGATAGCCCATAAGTTCCCGGTAGGCGATCTCCTCCTCATAAAACCCCTCATAATCCTGTTTCGCCGCATACACCACACTGTAATGCTCCGGCTGATAGGTCTGGATCACCACCTCGCCGGGCCGATCACCTCTGCCCGCGCGCCCTGCCGCCTGGGTCAGCAGCTGAAAGGTACGTTCCGCGGCTCGATAGTCATTCTGATTTAAGGACAGATCCGCGGCCAACACGCCCACCAGGGTCACACGTGGAAAATCATGTCCCTTTACGATCATCTGGGTTCCCACCAGAATATCCGCCTTCTCATCCGCAAAGGCGGAGAGTATCTTCTCGTAGCTCTCCTTCGTGCGGGTCGTGTCCGCATCCATGCGCAGCACCCGGGCTGCGGGAAATTCCCTGTGAATGGCCTCCTCGATCTGCTCCGTCCCCGCTTTGAAGCCAAGCAGATAAGGGGAACCGCAGGAGGGACATTTCCCCCGTTTCGCTTCCTGATAGCCACAGTAGTGGCACACAAGCATCCCGTTTCTATGTTCCGAGAGAGAGACATCGCAGTGGGGACATTTCATCACATACCCGCAGGCTCTGCAGGAGACAAATCCCGCATACCCCCGCCTGTTTAAAAAAAGGATCGACTGCTCCCCTCTGGACAACCTGTCCTCCAGCAGACTCTTCAATTTTCTGCTGAACACGGAGCGGTTCCCCTGCTTTAGCTCCTCCCTCAGATCTATGGTATGAACGACAGGCAGAACACTCTCCCCCGGCCGTTCCTTCATCTCATACAGTTGATATTCTCCCCGGGCCGCCCGGTAATATGCCTCCAGCGACGGGGTAGCAGACCCAAGCACTACACTTGCACCGTACATGGAAGCGATCTGCAGGGCTGTTTCTCTGGCATGGTATTTCGGGCTCGCCTCGCTCTTATAGCTGTTTTCATGCTCCTCGTCCATCACGATGACGCCCAGATTGGCAAAGGGCGTAAACAACGCCGAGCGCGGGCCGATGATCACATCGATCTCTCCCGCCTTCGCCCGCTCGATCTGGTCGTACTTTTCCCCTGCGGAGAGGGTGGAATTCATCACCGACACCCGGTCTCCAAACCGCTTGTAAAACCGCAGAAGCGTCTGGTACGTCAGGGCGATCTCCGGAATGAGCACAATGGCCTGCTTTCCCATTGCGATCATCTGCTCTATGATCCCCAGATACACCTCTGTCTTCCCGCTTCCCGTCACGCCGTGCACCAGATGTACGCCCGGCTGCCCCGCCCGGTAAGCCGAAAGAACCTCCTCGATGATGTGCTGCTGGGCCGAAGTAAGCATGGGACGTATCTCGTCCCGATTCGCCAGCTTCACCGGATTGCGGTAGTAAGCCTCCCGCTCTATCTTAAG
>CAZUZZ010000249.1:0-3365 GCA_964625055.1 uncultured Bacteroides sp.
TCTGTCGGCGGGCATAGAAAAGATGAAGAAGAGGGATCTGCAGATACTTATGGCAGTGCTGTTGGTATTGTTCATGCTTGAAAAGACGATTCTTCCCGTATATCTGGCTACGGATCGGTACGGCTATGATTTTGGGTGGTTTTTGTGTTTGTTCGTGGTGGCGGGCTACATCAGACTATACGGTATTTCCTGGCTGGAAAAGCAGTCCAACGCGCTGGGAGCTTATGTGCTTTCCGCCCTGTTTATATGGCTGCTGGCACTGTTTTCCAATACGCTTGGAAGTAAGATGGAGACATTTGTTCATTATGCGAATATGCTTTACACGTACAACCATCTGCTCTGCCTTACGGGTTCTGTTTCCCTTTTTTATGTGTTTAAGAATATGCGGATCAATGAGGGGCGTTTTGCTGAAATGGTGAGAAAACTGGCTCCCTATACCTTCGGTGTATATCTTTTGCATGAGCATATTTTGGTGCGCTATGAATGGATGAAATGGCTGGGCGTGGAGAAGGTGGCGGAGAGCTTTCTCGTTTTGCCGCATTTGGTCGGATGCGTACTGCTCGTGTATGTGGTCGGTACAGCGGTGGATGCCGTGAGAGCCCGGGTGTATGGACGGGTGGCGGCCAAATTACCATCAAATCTATGACAAACTTACAGAGAAATGAATTGTACCTCATATATAGGCAGGACATTGTTCCGATATGGCGGGCGTGAGGGGAGAAAGGGATCAATTATGTACGAATGTCAAAACTGCGGCAGCAATCTGAAATTTGACATTACGACGCAGCAGCTAACCTGCAGATATTGTAACACTGGAGTGGATCCTTACAGTTATCAGAGAGAAAAGGATGCGGAGGAAAGCACGGAGTACGATGTCACGGTTTTCACCTGTCCACAGTGCGGAGCCGGTCTTTTAAGTGAAGATACGACAGCGGCTACGTTCTGCTGTTTTTGCGGTTCTACTGCAATTCTGGACAGCCGTGTCAGCAGAGAACGCCGTCCGGCCCATATCATTCCCTTTTCCAGAACCAAAGAAGACTGCAAGGCTTCCTATAAGGCGATGATGCGGCGGGCGATTTTTGCACCGAAAGAATTGAAGGATGAGCAGTTTATTGAAAAATTTCGGGGAATCTATATGCCCTACTGGATCTATTCTTTTGAGAAAAAGGAAACTGTGACTTTTAAAGGCAGCGAAGAACGGCAGAAAGGAGACTACCTGGTCACACGGCACTATAACATAACGAGTGATGTGGATGCTGCCTATGAAGGAATCGCCTATGATGCAGCGGCATCTTTTTCCGATGATCTGAGCAGTGCGATCGCGCCTTTTGACCTGCGGAAGAAACAACCCTTTACACCATCCTATTTAAGCGGATTCTATGCTGACACCGGAGATGTGGACCGGAACGTATATCAGAGTGACGCCCAGGAGCTGGCGCTGTCGAACAGTGTCAGCAGGATGACGGAGGACTCTACCTGCAAGCGGTATCATGTAAAGAGCGGCAAGAACATATACTCGATCAAAAATGCACTTCGCCCCGATTGCGTTTCGGCGGAATCGGCGATGCTTCCGGTCTGGTTCCTGTCCTAGCGGAAAGGCGACAAGGTAGCCTATGCCGTGGTCAACGGACAGACAGGAAAGGCGGCGGCAGACCTGCCCGTGGACAGGAAAAAGTATGTGATCGGATCTCTGCTGCTGGCTATTCCGATTTTTCTGCTGCTTAATCTCAAATTCACAATAACACCTGCTATAACATTGCTGTTATCAGCAGTTCTGGCGTTTGTATGTGCCGGGATATCTGTTTCACAGATGCGCCGTATCCGGAAAAAGGAGATGCGGGAGGATGACAAGGGATATGTGTTGACGCAGAAAGTGGGCGACGACTGGGTGAATTATGCGCAAACAGGGCAGCGTGTGAAGCGGAAAGCGAAAGCTGATACGGTGCTCTTGCGAGTGACTATCCTCTTTTTTGCGATAATCGCCCTTCAGACGATGAACAGTATGGTGAGTGTCATACTGGCTATAAACGGGATTGGTACTTTGTCGCTATGGTATGCTGTTTTTATCATTCTTCTTGTGGGTGCCATTGCAGTGTATCTCAGAAAACGGCTGGGAGATCAGATGAAAGGTATGATACCAGTACTGATAAAACCCGTATTGGCAATTCTGCTGGCGCTGGTGATCCTGATATGGCATCCGGTGTCCGATCTGTATTATTACGGCGGGGCGATTATTTCCATGGCCGCGGTCATCTGGACACTGATGGATATCATTGGGCGGTATAATGTGCTGACAATGCGCAAACTGCCGCAATTCAACAGAAGGGGAGGGGATCATTATGCGTAGCAGGATAAGAGCAGCCTTTTTACTGGCGATGCTGGTCGGTGTAATCTCGTATGGGACGGTCTGCTACGCAGAAGAGGTTTACATAAATAACGAAACGGGATATCGGGTAGTGCTGGAGGATGATGCGCAGCTGCTCTCTGATGAGGAGAAGGCAGAGCTCATAACGCAGATGCAGGAGATCACCGCATACGGCAACGCAGCCTTTAAAACGATAGATGATAATGACAGAAGCGCAGAATACTTTGCGAGGCAATATTATCAGAGTCAGTTCGGCACAGACAGCGGCACATTACTATTAATTGATATGGACAATCGTATGATCTGGATTCACAGTGACGGTGTCGTCTATCAAGTCATCACTACAGCCTATGCCAACACTATTACAGATAATGTATATCGTTACGCATCTTCAGGTGATTATGGGGAGTGTGCGACGGAGGCATTCGGGCAGATCCATACACTATTACGGGGACAGAAGATCTCACAGCCCATGAAGTATATCAGCAATGGACTACTGGCGGTGATCATTGCGTTGATCTTAAATTACGGTCTGGTGAATTATTATGCCAGATTAAAGAGGCAGGACGGGAAAACTCTTATGAGAGGTGTGGAAAATCATTTTAACTATACGAGGCCACAGGCGGTTTTTACCCATGAGAGTCGGGTTTATAATCCGGTCAGCTCCGGCAGCAGTAGTAGTGGGAGCAGTGGGAGCGGCGGAAGCGGCGGGGGTGGAAGCAGCAGCGGCGGAGGCGGCGGACACAGCTTCTAGTGTACAGTTATACTGATTGTGAAAGTGATATTAAGAATGCGATATGATGTCATAGCTTATAAGAAATTAGGCAGAAACGGAGGCCGCGTATGGAACGTGTGACGAAATTATACGGGAAATACCGAAACTTCATAGAGAATGTGTTTTTTCCTATTCTGCTTGTTCTATATCCGTTGGTGGGGATCAACCAGGGCCTGGATGTGGCGGATACAACCTATTCTCTGGCGAATTTCCAGTATTTCGGGC
>CAZUZZ010000250.1:0-3362 GCA_964625055.1 uncultured Bacteroides sp.
TCCTGAATCGCCTTAAGCATAGTCTCATTAGGCTCCAGGATCACCTGACAGTCATTCATCACCATCATATATCTTTTTTCCGGCTGCTGTGGTATACCGGAGCTGTAATCCACCGTCTTCAACTGACGGTTCTTGTAGGAATCCAGTCTGTGAGAGCCCAGAGGCGCCATGATCTCCATCTGCTCTAATGTATAGCTGCCTGCCTTCTTTCTCTTGCTCTTCGCAAGCACTTTGTCCACGCTGATCTCCTTGTCAACATACAGATACTCATACTCAATGCTCGCATACATATTGGCAAAATAAGCACCCACTCCCGCTATCGCCGCCAGAAACAAACCAACTACTCCCGGCAATGTTATAAGAAGCAATACAAATGCCACCGTCAACATGATCAGCAGCATCTTCAGAAAACGCATTGCCACAGACGGTTTTCTCGCTACCAATAACTCTACATAGCTCTCGCTCATTTATATCGTCCTCCGTACTCTATCCAGAATTGCCGTAAAATATATCATTATCTGATATCATATAACAAAACGGGGAAAGTTTCAAGATTATATCGCCATCACTTTTCCATACTCTTCACGCTTATCCCGCATGATCTCAAATCCCTGATATAATTTCTCCAGAGGAAACCTGTGTGTGATCAGTTCCGCAGGCGTCATCTGTCCGCCCTGCAGTCTCTCCAGCACATAATGCCAGTCGTCATCCTGCTCATGAGTAAAAGAAGAATTCCATGTCCCGAGCACAGTCAGCTGGTTGCGCAGGATCTTCCAATAAACCGGCTTAGTGATCGTCATGTCCGAAGCCGGATTGCCCACCAGCATGATCCGTCCGCCCGGACCGGTCAATCCTACTGCCTGCATCACGGTCTCGTTTCTTCCTACGCACTCAAAGAACACATCCGCGCCTTTGCCGTCCGTCCGCTCAAGCAGCCATCCTTCCACATCCTGTGTCCTGCTGTCGCAGTAGTCATCCTCCGAAAGTCCCATCTTCACCGCCATGCGCTTCTGAAAGTCCTTGTTGCCGATCACAAGAAGATTCTTTCTCCCCGACTCCAGTAAAAACATGAGCAGGAAAAGTCCTATCGTTCCCAGGCCACAGATCGCAATGCTCTCCTCCTGCCGCGGTGCCACCTTTCTCATCGCATGAACCGCCACCGACATAGGCTCCAGCATCGCCGCCTCTTCATAGCTCACCTTTTCAGGCAGGGCGATCAGATTTTTCTCCGGAACCGCCACATATTCCGCAAATCCCCCATCCCTGCGGGATCCCAGATAGCTGTAATGTCTGCACATCTCATACTGCCCACGACTGCAGGGCAGACACTCCCCGCATGGTATCAGCGGGAATACGCCCACTCGCCGCCCCTGCCATTTCGGATCTACCTTCGCGCCCACTGCTGCCACCTGACCGGAGAACTCATGTCCCGGTATAAGCGGATAGGAGTAAGTTCCCGTATAAAATACACGAGGAATATCGGAGCCGCAGATTCCTGCCGCCTTCACGGCAAGCAAAACCTCATTCTCATCTATGGCAGGAGAATTTATTTCTTCTAATCTCAGATCATTAATACCATGCAGTACCCATGCCTTCATATTTATAAACCTACCCTTTCCTGAAACCGCTCCAGATCCGCCTTCGTAGTAATCTTAAAGTTCCCCTCATCTCCGGGGATCATAGCGATATCCAGCCCCGCCAGGATCGCGGGCTCCGTAGAGCCGTTGATCTGTAATATATGCTCCGGCAAAAGCTTCCTGTTCGCCTCATAATATTTCCCCAGCACAAAGGCCTCCGGTGCCTGTCCCGCAAAAATCCGGGCGCGCTCTAAAAGAGACGAAACCCTTCTGCCGTCTTCGCTGTAATAAACCGTATCCTTCATAGGCAGAACGGGAAGCACGCCGTCATGCCCCGCCGCCGCTTCCAGACACGCCGTGATCATATCCGCTGACAGCAGCGGCCTGGCCGCATCATGAATCAAGACAACATCTGATTCTTCCGCATATTTTCGGATGTCCTCCAGCCCGTTCAAGATGGAGAGCTGTCTGTTCTCTCCCGGTGCAGAGAAGCCTCTGAACCTATCGTTCTGCAGCTGTTTCATGTAGCCCAGAATCATATCCCGCCACATCGGATCCGCCACGATCTGCACCGCATCGATCTTTTCATGAGAAAGAAGCGTTTGCAGGCAGTAGAAAATGATCGGCCTGCCCTTCACCTCTATATACTGCTTAGGCGTATTGATGCCCATTCTTGTCCCGGTCCCCCCGGATAAAAGAAGCGCTGTCACCATATCGCTGTCACCTCCTCTGACAATCTATGCCTCTATCGGTCAGGCTATGTCAGAAGTGCAGTTCCCGGATATTTTTCAAGGTTTCCACATAGGGCGCTTCCTTCCCGAAAAGAAGCGTTGTCCCCAGCACAAAGCCCTTCACGCCTCTGGGAGCATACTGCATGATCTTGTCCGCCCCACAGGCGCCGTCCCAGTAGATCTCAAAGTTGATCTCATCCTTTAAGGCCAGCAGCTTCGTAATCTTCTTGCCCACGTAAGGCAGATACATCTGTCCCGCATTACCCGGATTCACCGACATGACCAGAACCTTCTTCACAATCACGAGCATCTCCATCACCGTCTCAATGCTGGTGCCGGGATTGATGGCAATGCCCGGTACCATACCCGCGTTGATGATCTTCTGCAGTGTGGTAGAAGGATGATACTCCGCCTCCGGATGAATATAGACCGTATCTCCCTTGCGCAGCTTGTCCAAAAAAATATGAATGTTGTTATTCGGATGCTCGATCATCAGATGGACGTCCACAGGCTTCTCTGTGGCTGACGCAATATAAGCCATATCATTTAAAGACATCGCAAAATTCGGCACATACCGCCCGTCCATGATATCAATATGAAAAGAATCGATGCCGCCCGCTTCCAGATCTCTGACTTCTTTTTCCAGATTCCCGTAATTAGCGCACATCATAGACGCCGTTAATTCAAAATCCATGTTCACTTCCGCCTTCCTTGTTTCTATAAATTAAGGATATCACAGCAAAAAATGATATTCAATTACATTTTTATCTGCCCATAAACTGTCAAGCGTCAAGAATTATCAAAAATATAGTGACACCCCGCTTTTACGAAACATTTACATTTTTCTACAAACTCTTAATTTTAATGTCATATTTTTACATTTTTTATGCAGATTATTGATTTCTCTCCTTTTTCTATTTAAATACTGTACATTAGTAGTATCGTTACTGCCGACAATACTGTATGCATTTACTTTCGGAGAAAAAAATGGAATTTGGTGAATTTCTGGCTAAACTGCGTAAAGAAAGGGGCATTCTGCAAAAGGAGCTTGCCA
>CAZUZZ010000251.1:0-3342 GCA_964625055.1 uncultured Bacteroides sp.
GAAACACCAGTATAAAGAGGGCATGATGGATCAGGTGGACAGGGTGATTTATGATTTAAAGAATAATCCCTTCAGCCGCCGTATCATGACAAATATCTATGTGCATCAGGATCTGCATGAGATGAATCTGTACCCCTGCGCCTACAGCATGACCTTTAACGTGACCCAGAAGCCGGGGCATGAAAAACTGACTCTGAATGCGGTCTTAAATCAGCGCTCTCAGGATGTGCTTGCGGCCAATAACTGGAATGTGGTACAGTATGCGGTGCTTGTGCATATGCTGGCGCAGGTCTGCGGCATGGAAGTGGGAGAGCTGGTCCATGTGATCGCGGACGCTCATATTTACGACAGACATATTCCTCTGATAAAGGAACTGATCGAGCGGCCTGTCTACGATGCACCCACGTTCTGGCTGAATCCGGAAGTTACAGATTTCTATCAGTTTACCAGGAATGATGTGAAAGTGGAGAACTACGTGACGGGCCCGCAGGTGGAGAATATTCCTGTCGCCATCTAACTGAGAAGGAGATGAACTATGAACGCAATCGTAGCGGTGGACAACAACTGGGCCATCGGCTGTAAGAACAATCTGCTGGTGAGGATTCCGGCAGATCACAAGAATTTCAGGCAGGAGACAACCGGGAAGGTAGTCGTGCTCGGCAGAAAGACGCTGGAGACGTTTCCGCAGGGGATGCCGCTGGCGAACAGAACGAACATTATTTTATCCACGAATCCGGACTATAAGGTGAAGGATGCTGTGGTGGTACACAATAAAGAAGAGCTGATGGAAGAGCTTGCAGGTTATCCGTCAGAGGATATCTATATCATCGGCGGGGAGAGCGTATACCGCATGATGCTGCCGGAATGTGATGTGGTTCATGTGACGAAGATCGATCATGTCTATGAGGCGGATACTTATTTCCCGAATCTGGATCGTGATGAGGCATGGGAGATCACAGCCGACAGTGAGGAGCAGACGTATTTTGATCTGCCCTACCGGTTTTTAAAATATGAGCGCAGGAAGTAAGGAAGGTATAGGGGATGGGACAGGAAAACGAAAAAAAGACGGAAAATACAAGTGATATCTTTCTGTCAAATATGTCTCATGAGCTGAGGACGCCGATCAATACGATCCTCGGGTTAAATGAGATGATTCTGCGGGAAAGTCAGGAAGAGGCAGTGAAGGAGTATGCGAGAGATATCAGACAGGCGGGGAATATTCTGCTCGCGCTGGTCAGCGATATTCTGGACTTTTCTAAGCTGGAGACGGACAAGATGGAACTGACAGAGGGGATCTACGATGTCAGCTCCCTGTTAAATGATCTGATCAACAGTATCTCCGTACAGCTGCGCAGAAAGAAACTGGAGCTGGTACTGGAGATCGCACAGGATATTCCTTATAAGCTTTCAGGGGATGAAATACATATCAGACAGGTCATAGGGAATCTTTTATCCAATGCGGTGCGTTATACGGACAAGGGCAAAGTCACACTGCACCTGAGCTGGAAAGAGGTGTCGGAGGATACCATAGAGATCTGTGTGATCGTTAAGGATACAGGAAAAGGCATCCGCAAGGAAGATATTCCGAATCTTTTTAAGGCCTTCCAGCGGATGCATTCTGTCGATCGCAGTAAGACCGGAGGGACGGGACTGGGTCTTGCCATCACGGACCGGCTGATCAAAATGATGGGCGGCAGCCTTGAGGTACAGAGTGTGTACGGAAAGGGATCTGCGTTCTCCTTTAAGATCATACAAAAGGTGGTTGACAGAGAACCCCTTGGAGATTTTGAAAAACAGTATCGGGAAAGCCTGCGCAGTGTAGAGGCGTATCGTGAAAAGTTTATTGCGCCTATGGGCAGGATCCTGATCGTGGATGACAATGCCATGAATCTGGCAGTGGCGCAGGGGCTTTTAAAAGCAACCCGGCTGCAGATCGATGTGGCGGCGAGTGGTGAGGAGTGTCTGGATCTGATCCAGAGAAAGACCTATCATCTGATCTGTATGGATCATATGATGCCGGGGATGGACGGCGTGCAGACATTGCATGAGATCCGGGCAATGGAGGGCAATCCCTCCCGGGATATTCCGGTGATCGCCCTGACTGCCAATGCGGTGGCGGGCGCCAGAGAGCTTTATCTGAAGGAGGGCTTCCAGGATTATCTGACCAAACCCATCGATGCGGATAAGTTTGAGAATATGCTGATCCAGTATCTGCCGGAAAATGTGGTTTATCTGACTAATAACAGAGAGGGCGATGATGCCGGTGCGCAGGCGGAGGAGGATGGCGAGCTTGAGTTTCTGGAGAGCCAGCTTTATCTGATGGGCTTTAATATCCGTAACGGCCTTCGTTATATGGGAGGGGATCGGGCTCTTTACGGCAAAGTGCTTCACGACTTTCACTCGATCCTGCAGGAGAAGGAGACAGCGCTTCAGGATTTTCTGCAAAAGGGAGATATGCCGGGCTATGCGATCATTGTCCATTCCCTGAAGGGAAATGCCAGAAATGTAGGGGCGGATGATCTGGCGGATGAGGCTTTTGAGCTGGAGAAGATGTCCAAGGCGGGACAGCTGGAGGATGTGACGGTGCGTTCACCGATCCTGTTTGGTATGATGAGCAGAATGAGGAGCAGTCTGCAAAGCTATCTGGAGAGCCAGAGTACCGGGGAGGCAGAGGAACAGCCCCAGGAGAGCGACGGCGAGGAGAAGATCTCGGAGGACACATGGATCGGGACACTGCGAGAACTGGCGGCCAGACTGGATGATTTTGACGGGGAAGGTGCGGCGGCCAAACTTAAGGAGTTAAAGCGCTACGACAGGCCGGAAAGTGACAAAAAGATGCTCAGACTCTGTGAGAAAGCGGTGAACGATTATGCCTATGACATTGCTCTGGAAGTGGTCAACACTGTGCTGTAATCGGGCTTGCCTTTTAAAAGAGAAAGGTTTAATATATTAAAAAAAGAAGCGCGCGTAAGAGAGGAGCTGGATATTATGGAAAAAAAGAATCTGGATTGGGCGAATATCGGTTTCGGTTATCAGGAGACAGATAAGCGCTTTGTGTCGAATTATAAAAACGGCGCATGGGATGAGGGAACGCTTACGGCGGATGCCAATATCGTGATCAATGAGTGCGCCGGCGTGTTACAGTATGCGCAGACCTGTTTTGAGGGGATGAAGGCTTACACCACCGAGGACGGACATATCGTAACGTTTCGCCCCGACCTCAATGCGCAGCGTATGGAGGATTCCTGCAAAAGACTGGAAATGCCCGTATTCCCGAAGGACCGCGTCGTACAGGCAGTGGCGGATGTGGTAGCGGCGAACGAGGCTTATGTGCCGCCTTAC
>CAZUZZ010000252.1:0-3342 GCA_964625055.1 uncultured Bacteroides sp.
ACTGGATATTTATGATATATAGCAGGAATATGTTTGTGATAGGATTGTTTTTGTTTCAAGTGTGAGAACTGGAGGCGGTAAATATGCACAGGAAATGGAAGAGTGTAGCTGCACTGGGCATGGCGGTATTGCTTGGGTGTCTGGTGCCGGTGAATACGATGCTGGCAGCGGAGGAAGATACAGAAGCCGTTCAGGAGATGGAGGCGGATTCTGTTTCTGATGACGAAGCAATCTCAGATGATGACGAGAGCGTCGATGAAGAAGAGAACGCGGATGATGAAACTGGCGTTGATGAAGAAACTGCGGATGATGAGAGCGCAGAGGATGAGAATGCCGGCGATGAAGCGGACGCAGAAGACGAGAATGTCGATGACGAAGCGGATACAGAGGATGAGAATGTCATTGATGAAGCCGATACAGACATTGAAGGAAGCGCTGATGCGGCGGCCATGTCTGCGGCAGAGGAGCCGGAAGCGGGCGGCATAGAAGTGCAGGCGAGCACGGCCGCACCTGTGATCAGTATCAAGTGGAATGGGCAGAAGTGCATTTATGATCTGGGGGGTAAAATAGATTATAAATATGTTAAGGATCCCGATCAGAAGCTTGAGCTGTCGGCCACTCAGGATAACAATCCGGTCACGTTCTACTATTATATAGATAACAATCCGGGGTCTACTGCTATGGAAGCGGATCAGGTTAATTGGTCCGGCGCTGTCAGTTCTCTGTCCACGGTGGCGGAAATGCTCTCAAGTAATAAAACTTATGTTGTATATGTGAAAGCAGAGTCGGATGGGCAGACAGTTTATGCCCGGTCTTGTGGAATTGTGGTGGATACCGAGGCGCCGAAGGTGACTGGTGTAACGGATGGAGGAACTTGTTCGGAAGGAACCATATTCCATGTGGAAGACCCTAATTTAGAGAGTGTTAAGGTGAACGGGAAGTCTTTAACTCTTGCATCGGATGGAAATTACCAGGTGACGGCATACGGTACGTCTTGCGAGATTAAAGCAAAAGACAAGGCGGGTAATGAGACAGTCTGCAAGGTCAATGTATCCGGCGGGAGAGAGCTGGTAGCCGGAGATGTTATTACCGTGAACGGGACCTACTCCCTAAAAGCAGGCGTTCCTTATAAACTGTCTGCGGGGGAATGGCGAATAGCCGGCGATAGTACAATCTATAAGGGTGGCAATACCTTTTACGTAATGATATCTGATAATTACAAATTTACCAAACGTTGAGGATGATGAAAGAAGCAAGCCGAAAGAGAGGCGTGGTCAATTATGCAGAAACTGATGTCAAATAAGAAGGGCATAATTTGTATTTGTGCGGCGGCGGTCGTGATCGTAGCCGCAGTGGCGGTACTTTTATCCGGTAATAAGGGAGAATCATACCGCTCCATACTGGTCTATGAGATCGAGGGAAGTGCAGTGATCGAGCGGGCGGATGTGGGCTCCATGAACGCGGCGGAGAACCTGTATCTGGAATCCGGCGACCATGTCAGTGTCGCACAGGACAGCAGTATGCGCATGAAGCTGGATGATGACAAGTATGTGATGGCGGAGGCGGATACGATCTTTTCCGTTGAGGCGGAAGGGTCGGACGTTAATTCCAGAACGAAGATCTGTCTGGAGCAGGGAGCCATTACCAATGAGATTCAGAATCCTTTGAGTGAAGGGTCTTCGTATGAGACTTCAACGCCGAATTCGGTCATGGCGGTTCGCGGGACCATCTATCGTGTGGAATTATATACGGATGATAACGGTGAGCAGAATACCAAAATGTGCTGCTTCCAGGGAAAAGTGGAAATGACGCCGATTCTTCCGGACGGAACCTTTGGGGAAGCGGTATTGGTTCCCGCAGGCAGTGAGCTGACCATACATAGTGACGGAACTGTGGATGATGTCAGAGATATTGCATACGAGGAGCTTCCCGGGCAGGCGATTCAGAATCTGGTGAGTATGCTGGAAAACGGGCAGACCATGGAAGGCATAACTCTGGATGGACTGAAAGGTTTGCTTGACCAGGCAGAAGATGTGGTTGAGATATCTGAGAACAGCGAAGCGGAGCAGACGCTGTCGGCTGATGTGGAAGAGAATTTCGAGCAGGAGGCTGCGGACTCTGATACAGATGTGGCGGAGGATGTTCCTGCGCAGACAGGTAAGAACGTGAAAGTATCCGTAACGCGGCAGACGACGGCGCAGCCCGAACAGAAACCGCAGATTCAGGACAATACGCAGCCTGCGGTATCGGAACCGGCAATCGGCAGCAGTTCTAATAATACGGGGTCGGATAATTCTCAGAACGAAAATAACGGCAGTGATTCGGTCAATAATGATGAGCAAAATAATAACGAATCGGATGATGACGGATCGGACCACGAAAAATCTGACAAGGAGCCTTCCGAAAAACCTGTGCAGACGGTGACTTATACGGTAACCTTTGAGTATCAGGGAGAAACGTTTGCTACGCAAAAAGTAACGAGCGGAAAGAAAGCATCGGCGCCTTTGCTTGTTCCGGCACAGAACGGGGCGTGGGATTTTGATTTTGACACGGTGATCAAGAAAAATACGAAAATAATGTGGAAAGAGTAATGCGGGAACCTAAGAAGGGCGTTAGATAAAAATATGAAACATCTGAGCAGAATGACAGCGGCGGCGATTACAGCCGCCGTTGTTCTGATATCTCTTGCAGTTCTGTATTTTGGGACGGCAGGATTCTGGGATATGGTAATATCCGACAGGCTGAACCAGAGGGAGACTGTTACCAACAAAAAAATTTATATTATAGGAATCGACGATAAGACACTGGAACAATATGGCCCCGTGAATACTTGGAGCAGGGAGATCCCGGCGAAGCTGGTATCCATATTAAACGGTGCGGGTGACGCGCGGCCTGCAGTGATCGGATTCGATGTGATCTACAGTGAGAAGGCGGACGAAGCGGCGGATGATCATTTTGCCGAAGTCTGCAGGGAGGCGGGGAACGTTGTCGCCGCCATGAGTTTTTCTTTTAAAGAACAGCCGGAGCAGGATGAGAACGGCAGAATTGTCTATAATCCCTATTATGTGGATCATGTGATCGAACCATATGACAGCTTAAAGGATGCGGTTACGTGCGCTTTTGCTAATACCTTTGTGGATACGGACGGGTATGTGCGTCAGGCCATGGCGTATCTGGATCATGATGGAGTAAGAAGGTACAGTCTCTCTTCGCAGGTTTATAAAGTCTATCAGGAGAGCAGGGGAGAGGAAGCGGTATTCCCCGCGACTTACGGAAGAAATAACAGATACTATTTCACCTATTCCGGCAAGGCGGGAGGCTACAGTGTAGTTTCTATGGCGG
>CAZUZZ010000253.1:0-3328 GCA_964625055.1 uncultured Bacteroides sp.
AATGTCCGGAAAAGGGATTGTATGCGGTGCAGTTTCATCCGGAGGTCATGCATACCGTAGAGGGCATGACGATGTTGAAAAATTTTGTGATGCATATTTGTGGCTGTAAGGGCGACTGGAAGATGGATTCCTTCGTGGAGACAACGATCGAGGGGATTCGAAATAAGGTGGGAAGCGGTAAGGTGTTGTGCGCCCTTTCCGGCGGCGTGGATTCCTCCGTGGCAGCAGTCCTTCTGGCCAAGGCGGTGGGCAAGCAGCTGACCTGCGTGTTTGTGGATCACGGCTTGCTTCGGAAAAATGAAGGCGATGAGGTGGAGGCTGTTTTCGGACCGAACGGGCCGTATGATCTGAACTTTATTCGCGTCAATGCACAGGAGCGGTTTTATCAAAAACTGGCTGGCGTTACCGAGCCGGAGCAGAAGCGCAAGATCATCGGAGAAGAATTTATCCGTGTCTTTGAGGAAGAGGCGAAAAAGATCGGCACGGTGGACTTTCTTGTGCAGGGAACGATCTATCCTGACGTGATTGAGTCGGGTCTTGGCAAGTCCGCAGTGATCAAATCTCATCACAATGTGGGCGGTCTGCCGGATTATGTGGATTTTAAGGAGATTATTGAGCCGCTTCGTATGCTTTTCAAGGATGAAGTGAGAAAAGCCGGATTGGAGCTGGGGATTCCGGAGCATCTTGTGTTCCGTCAGCCGTTCCCGGGGCCGGGACTTGGTATTCGCATCATAGGAGAAGTGACCGCCGAGAAGGTGCGGATCGTGCAGGATGCGGACTATATCTATCGGGAGGAGATTGCCAAGGCCGGCGTGGACAAAGGGCTGGGGCAGTATTTTGCGGCGCTTACGAATATGCGGTCTGTAGGTGTCATGGGTGATGAGAGAACCTATGATTACGCGGTGGCGCTGCGGGCGGTGGAGACCAGTGACTTTATGACAGCGGAGGCTGCGCAGCTTCCCTGGGAAGTGCTGGGTACTGTGGCGAACCGGATCGTGAATGAGGTGAAGGGAGTCAATCGGGTGCTGTATGATTGTACCGGAAAGCCGCCTGCGACGGTGGAGCTGGAGTAGGGTGGCTAATGGCTACACCATTTCTATTGTTGCACAAAGTAGACATTTCATCAAAAATGAGTGAAAGCTTGATGGTTTCCACTCATTTTTTTTCTGCTTCATCTTCATTTATGTATTTGATGATATCCCACGTTTGACATTTGAACATTTCGCACAGGCGGTTAATAAAAGTTAAGGTGAAATTATGATTATTCTTCATTCTGCTTATTTCGGCAGGATTCAGTTCATAATCATATTCGAGATTATAGGTTGTGATTCCGTGTTCTTTCAGCATATCCCATAGTGGATCAAAACTTATCATAGACAGGCCCTCTTTCGTTAGCATGACGATGTGTACATTTTATGAGATTATTTTTTGAATCATAACTTACATATGTGTAAGTTATAAAGGATTACAATTAGTAGTACAATGATGCCATTATAAAAAGGAGGTATCATTATGGGACAAAAAGAACTGACAGAAAAAATATGCAATTTGGAGTATTCGCCGGAAAGAGTGCTGGCTTTTGAGGGCAATCGGTATGATAATGTGGCCCCGGTGAGTGCGGAAGTGGAAAAATCAGAGTATATCGTGATTAAGAGGTCAAAATCAGAATTGGCAGAGAACATGGATATTTTTGAGATCGGAGGAACCTTGGACAATACCTACCCGGGTGCACTGGTAAAGGCGGATCAGCATCTGGTAGAGGGCAGACCCGATCCCATTTTGGCCAAAAGGGCGCCGGTGGATTATTCCATTGATCTGCCTCAAAAGACAGAAATGTTTACAGTGGAGGATCCTACACATTCCAAAGTGCAGAAGAAAATCAGTGAGATCATAGCTGCAAATCTGCCGCAGGGTATAGATTATACAAAAGCCGAGATACAGTTGAAAAAGAGTTTAGTATATGATGAAAAGTCTCTCACGCTGGCTATGGGATGTAACATTGAATACTTAAAGAGCAAGGTGAATTTGGATTTTGATATGCTGAAGAAGGGCAAAAGATCAGCTTATCTCGTGAAATATAAACAAGTCTATTATTCTGTCACGGCAGACAAACCGGAAAGCCCGGGATTGGCTTTTCAGGATGATGTTACATGGGAGGAGCTGGAGAAAAAGGGCGTTGGCAATGCGCATCCGCCGGCATTTGTAAATTGTGTGCAGTATGGCCGCGTGATTTATGTGCTGTTTCAATCTGACTTATCCCAAAATGATCTGAAAATAAAAATTGATGCGGATATCATAAGCAGCGAAGATGGTAAAGACGGAAAAGGGAAGGTGCACGGGGATGGAAAGGTAGATCATACGGATAAAACCGGAAATATCAGTTGTGATATCATTATGCTTGGCGGCAATGCAAAGGCCTTTTCTTTTGACATGAACCAGAAGAATGTGGAAGCCAAATTAAGTGAAATTATAAAGAACGGGCTCGTATTTAATCGGGAAAATCCAGCGTATCCGATTAGTTATTCCGTATCTTTTTTGAAGGATGGTGCACTGGCGGTCGTAAAGGGAAACACAGAGTATATTGTGACCACATTGGAGAAATACTCCAATGCAGAACTGGAGTTGATACATACTGGCGCCTTTGTTGCAAGGTTTTATGTGAGCTGGGATGAAATCGTCGGATTTGATCAGAATGGAAAGGCCCAGTATCAGCATAAAGAATGGAAGGAGAACGGAAAGAATAAAACGGCGCGATGGTCTACAAAGATTGCTCTTGGCGGAAACGTACGTAATATTAACATTATGGCGCAGGGAAATACCGGATTAGTATGGGATCAGTGGCGGACACCTCTTGATAAAAAGAATATAGCCTTAGCACCTATTATCAGAGCCCAAATTTCAGGTACTACTCTTAATCAAAAGGGAAGACTCGATAATGGATGAATTGCTTTTTCAATAATGCCAAACCCCAGCGGATAGGGGCCTGTGTGTACACCGATCGTAGCCCCAATCTGATAAGTGGGCATTTCCGTGATCTCGTATCCCTTCTTCTGTAAGGTGGAGAGTGCCTGATCACGGAAGGCAATTCCCTCTTCCCGATCATACCCATATCCGACGGTAAGACTGTAGCAGTTGATTCCCAGATTACTTTCCTGTAAATATTCCAAAAGAAGGTCCATCACTTTATTTAAGGTCCGTTTCCGTCCTCTGTCCAGACCGGAAGGGAAGATTTCACCCTGTTTCAGGGTGATCACAGGGCGGATGTCCAGAACGCTTCCGGCGAGAGCAGCTACTTTGCCGATTCGTCCGCCATGTTTCAGATATTCCA
>CAZUZZ010000254.1:0-3302 GCA_964625055.1 uncultured Bacteroides sp.
AGCTAAGGCATCCAGTTTTGCTGAGTTTGAAGCAAAAATGTAGGGGATTTGCCGTGCCTCTACGAGGCTTTCGTTTTGCTCTGAATAGTTATTATATATTCGCATAATCCAGATACATATACTGCGTCTTCTTCTCGCTTGCTATATATTCATTATCATGTGTTTTTCCGGTATACACAAGCTCTCCGTTCCGGTATGCCTGCAGAGTATTCATGGGAATATTTTCCCAGCGATTCTGCTTTAACGGTTTCGTGGAAACCAAAAAAGTTTTCCCTTTCTGACATCCATATAAAGTGTCCTTATGGTTTGTATGAATATAAAACAGATCGCCGTCATAAATGAGGAGATTCACCTTATTTTCCGGGGTAATGGTATGGACGACCTGATCGACCACAGCAAACCGCTCTTCTTCTGTCAGGTCTGCCTCGCCTTCCCTCCTGGCAGCATTCACCATATCTATCAGATAATACAGAATCCTTTCGCTGTCCGTCTGTCCTTTCTGTCTGGAAACATAGGGATCTAATTCGGCGCTCTCAAAGATCGTTCCATTATGTGCCAGTGTCCAGGTGCGGTTCGCGCTATCCCTACGGATAAAGGGATGGGAATTTTTATACTCAATTCCTCCCTTGGATGCTTTTCTGATATGCGCGATCAGTTTATCTATCACTATATCCTCTGTGAGTCTGTTTTTCAGATATACACTTTCCAGAGACGACACCGGTTCTTTCTCTAAAGACACCGAGTCCCCGTAAAAGGCCGCGATCCCCCACCCGTCCGGATTGTCTGTTCCATGCTCAAAAAATTCCTGCAGCAATTTGTTGCACCCTATCATTTCCGCACTGTTAATGCCAAATAATTCACACATTGCTTATCCATCCATTCCCTTTTAATGACTTTTTATCGCGTTTAAAAAATCCTGCGCACGCTGTGTTTTGGGGTGGGTAAAAAATTCTTCCGGTTTCCCCTCTTCCAGAATAACGCCGCCGTCCATAAAGATGACCCGATCTGCCACTTGTCTGGCAAAATTCATTTCATGGGTGACGACCACCATGGTCATGCCATCTTTGGCAAGCTCCGTCATGACCGCCAAAACCTCCCCGATCATCTCAGGATCCAGCGCACTTGTAGGCTCGTCGAAGAGGATCGCTTTCGGATGCATCGCCAGAGCACGGGCAATGGCGACACGCTGCTGCTGTCCTCCGGAAAGCTGTGCCGGCACTTTGGAAGCCTGACTGTCCACGCCGACTCTCTTTAACAGTCTCATAGCCTCTTCTCTGGCTTCCTTTCTGTGGGTATGTAACACATCTATCGGACCGATCGTGACATTCTCTAAAACAGTTTTGTGAGCAAAAAGATTGAACTGCTGAAACACCATCCCGACCTGGGAACGCACTTTGGCCAGCTTCTTTCCTTCCTCCGGCATGGTCACACCGTCGATGATGATCTCCCCGGAGTCAATTGTCTCCAGCCGGTTGATGGTGCGGCAGAGGGTAGACTTTCCGGAACCTGACGGGCCGATGATAACGACCACTTCTCCTTTATGCACGGAAAGATTGATATCCTTTAAAACGTGCAGGTCGCCAAAATGCTTCTCTATATGCTTCAATTCAATGACCGGAGTCTGTTCCTGTGACATAGCTGTTTTCTCCTTCCTGACCCAACTATATTTTTGCTACCGAAACGTCCCTGCGTCTGGCAAGTGCGACTGATATCTTATTCAGCAGGAAATTAATCAGAATATAAATAACGGCTACCACCAAATACACTGAAAGGAACGCGTTATAGTTACTGATCAGAACCTTGGCATTCTGCATCAAATCCGCGTAACTAACTACATAGGCAAAAGTGGTGTCCTTCAGTACAATCACCAGCTCCGAGATCAACGCTGGAACCACATACCGAAGAGCCTGTGGAAAAACGATTTTAAAAAAAACTCTGCCCTCGGACATGCCCAGCGAAAGGGCGGCCTCCGATTGTCCTCTCGGTACTGCATTCACGCCGGAACGAAGCACCTCCGCCACCACGCCCGACGCGGAGATTGCCACCGGAACTGTTATTTTAAAAAATGCCGGCAGCTTCACGCCAAACTGGGGCGCAATAAGGAAAAAAAAGTAAATAAACAGAAGAGTGGGGACGCCTCGGCTGAACTCAATCAATACCGTACTGATTCCGCGAAGAATCTTACTTTTACTGATCCTGCCGAGCATCAAAAGCAGAGCCGCCACAAACGCGATCACGCCTGCCATAAGGGCTGCCTTCACTGTTCCCGCCAGACCGCTCCCGATAAATTTCCAAGTTGTATACTTTTTAAAAAATGACCAGTATTTTGCATCCAACTGCCCGACGACATAAAACTGCCGAACCACAACAGCAATCAATGCGGCAATCACCGCTAATGATATCACTGTAAAGACAGTGATCCATCTGCGCGCCTTCGATCCAGGCGGCTCATAAAGCACATCTCTTATGGAAGTAGTCATCGTAGTATCCTCACTTTCCGATCAAGCAGGCTGCCAAGCTGTCCAATCACCACTGCTGTCCCACAATAGAGAACAGCGGAAATAAAGAATGCGGTAATACCGCCTACCGCCCGCGTATTGATATATGAAACAATACCGGTAAGGTCTGTGGGATTTAACGCCACCTGCGAAGCCAGAGCCGTGGTAAGCATCGTTCCCACCACCAGATTGGTCAACGGCAGTACGCTTGCCCGCAACGTCTGTGGGAAAATAACATTCTTAAGCGTTTGAAAAAACGTCATTCCCAGAGAACGCGCCGCCTCAATCTGTCCCACCGCTATGGTGTTCATGCCCGCCATGAGATACTCCGAACAGAACGCAGATGGAATTAGCGTCGTCGCGATCAGAACGCAGGCATAATAGGACCACATCAGATTCAGATATGGAAACGCATAAACCAAAACAACAAGCAGCGCGGCTCCTGGAATATTCCGAAATATCTGAACATAAAAATCTCCGAATATTCTCGCCGGTTTAATAGGGCAGATCCGTATCACGGTAATGACTACACCTATCACAAAAGCCAGCGTAAACGCCAATGCGGTAAGCTTCCATGTGGTAAACAGCGCTTGAATGTACTTGTCTCCGTATTGGGCGAGAAGCTCATTGATACTCATAACATTCTCCCTGTTTATTCTCCAATCTGGGGTGCATCCGGCGCTTCAGAAATACCGGTACGGTCTCCCAGACTGATTTTCCAAAGCTGCTCCCAGGTGCCATCCTCCTCGATCTTCTTCAGGAAATCGTTTACAAACGCCACACCGTCAGAATCCAACGGAAGAC
>CAZUZZ010000255.1:0-3287 GCA_964625055.1 uncultured Bacteroides sp.
GGAAAGATTGCGCTTAAGTTCCTGGAGACGAAAAGGACGGATATGGTGCTTCTGGATTATGAGATGCCGGTGGAGAACGGCGCAGCCGTTTTGGCAAAGATCCGGCAAAATCCGAATACCAGTAATTTGCCGGTCGTGTTCCTTACAGGAGTGACGGACAGGCAGAAGATCATGGAAGTGCTTACGATGAAACCGCAGGGGTATCTCACGAAGCCCATCGATATGGGAAAGCTGTCTTCTACCATCAAAGGTGTTTTAGGCTGACAGAGCAGCGCTTTTGCAGAAGGAGGGAACTATGGCGATCATTGAAGATGGATTTAACTTAACCGACCTGATAGACGTGGAATCCTTGCAGAAGGTACAAGATGCTTTTTCGGATATAGCGGGTATTGCGTCTATGATTACGGATGTGAGGGGTAATATTCTGACCACGCCTTCCGGATTTTCGGATTTTTGCAAAAATCATGTCAGAAATACGGAAATAGGGGGAAAACGATGTGAGGAGTGTGACAGAATGGGTGCGGAGAGGGCCCAAAAAGCCGGTGTCTCCTGTATCTATCATTGCCATACGGGACTGTTGCGCTTCGTTTCTCCGGTCATGGCACACGGACGTATGGTGGGGTGTTTTATATGCGGTCAGGTAACGACCAAACCGCTTGAGGAGAAAAATCTGCGGAGGGTGGCGGAGGAGATTGGTACGGATCCGGAGGGGTTGATTCGTGCCGCACAGGATATCAGGATCGTAGATGAGCAGTCTATCGCGAAAGTGTCAAATGCTCTTTATACCATCGCCAATATCCTGTCCGATGTTGCTTACAGTAAGTATGAGATAAGTCTGAAAAATATGGAGCTGAAGAAAAGCTCTAGCATGAAATCAGATTTTTTGGCGAATATGAGTCACGAGATCCGCACGCCCATGAATGCGGTGATCGGTATGGCGGAGATGGTACTCCGGGAGGATTTGTCTCCTACGGCCAAGGAGTATGTCGGACAGATCAAATCCTCGGGACAGACGCTTTTGACGATTATCAATGATATTCTGGATTTTTCCAAAATTGAGTCAGGTATGATGGATATCAGTAACGTGGAGTATGAGCCGATGTCCATGATTAATGATGTATCGAATATTATTATGACGCGCATCGGCAGCAAAGATCTGGAACTGACGGTAGATGTCAATCCGAATCTGCCCATGGAACTTTACGGGGATAATATTCGAATCAAGCAGGTTATGGTAAATCTGGCAAACAATGCCGTCAAGTTTACCAAAGCAGGAAATGTTAATGTGAAAATTGATTTTTACCAGACAGCGGAGGATATGATAGAACTCAGTGTCGCGATCGCCGATACGGGAAGCGGCATCAAAGAGAGCGATATGAGCAAACTTTTTCAGTCATTCCAGCAGCTTGACAGCAAGCGAAACCGGAATGTTGAGGGTACAGGTTTGGGATTGGCAATCTGTAAGCAGCTTGTGTCTTTGATGCAGGGCAAAATTCATGTGGACAGCGAATATGGTAAGGGCAGTACGTTCTCTTTTGTCATTCCCCAGAAGATAACAAACAGCGCACATTCTGTCGAAAGGTTGGAGAAAAAGGTATCGGCGATGGGGCTGATCAAGAACGATTATATCGCTAATGAGCTGGCGGGGGATATGGATAAACTCGATGTTTCCTATGAGAGACTGGAATCGGAAGAGTTCCTGAACCGCTTAGCGGAAGAACATATAGAGTATCTTTTTGTAGAGCAGCCTATGTTTACTGAGGGGGTACAGTATTTCCTGAAACTGCATCCGGATGTTTGCGGCGTGGTTTTGACGAATTATCGGTCGGTGCGGTCCTATGACCTTCCGAATCTCCGGGTGGTTAAGAAGCCTCTTTATATTCTGGGTCTGGCAAATATTTTTAATGGGAGGGAAGACAATGCGGCCTTCTCCCTGACGGAACCGGAAGATTTTGATTTCATTGCGCCTACTGCGGAGATTCTGGTGGTGGATGATAACGCCATCAATCTGACGGTGGTGAAGGGGCTGCTGAATCCGCTGCAGATGAAGCTGGATACAGCATTGAGTGGTAAAGAAGCGGTTACGAAAGTGAACGATAAGCGATATGACATTATATTTATGGATCATATGATGCCGGACATGGACGGTGTGGAGACGACCAGAGTGATCAGACGTCTGCTTGGGGATAACGGCCAGGTACCGATCATCGCTCTGACAGCCAATGCGGTAGAGGGAACGGCGGAAATGTTTATCAGCGAGGGCATGAATGATTTTGTGACGAAGCCTATCGAGATGAGAGTTATCGTTTCCAAGCTGCGTAAATGGCTGCCGGCGGAAAAAATTGAAAAGCGTAAGAAAAAGAACAATGCGGCTATCCGGCAGACATCCAAAGATGGGAATATGGGGCAGACGAGCACGAATATTGTCATTGAAGGACTTGATGTGCATAAAGCCATGGAGTTTCTGGGGAATGAGGATCTTTTCTGGTCAGTTTTAAAAGAGTATTATCGAGTGATTGACAAAAAGTGTGCATTGATACAGGAATATGAGAAGGATGAAAAATGGAGAGACTATACTGTTGAGGTACACGCGTTAAAGAGCGCTTCCAGGCAGATAGGCGCGCTGGATCTGGCCCAGACGGCAGAGCAGATGGAAGCGGCCGGCAATGCCGAAAATGCGGCTCTGATCCATAAGATCACGCCGGGAATGCTGGAGGAGTATATGTTCTATAAGGGCATTCTGGCTCCTTATTTCACGAAAGCAGAGGAAGAACAGGGTGACCGGGCGGCGGCTGATCAGAGTGAGATGGAGACGCTCTTCGCACAGATGGAAGAGGCCATGGAGAATCTGGATATGGATGCTATGGAAGAGGTGATCCGGGAGATGGGTCACTATTCCTACGACGATGCGCAGCGGAAATTTTTTGATGAACTGAAAAATGCCGTGGAGGATATTGATACGGAAGCGTGCGAGAAGATCATCGCCGAATGGAGAGAGAAGCTTTGCGGATAGCATGATTAAAAAATGTATATTTTGCATATTTATGCTTTTCTTTCAGATCGTGTTGTGGTATGATAGAGCGAGCGCGGGTGCAGCGCGTAGAAAGGGCGAAAGATAGATGGCAGAGTTCAATGATCTGTTTTATAAGTGTTTTATCAGAGAAGACCGGTATAAGCTGCTTGTGAGCGGTATCGGCGTGACGATCAAGGTGTCGCTTCTGGCTATTGTCATAGGTATTTTGATCGGGATGCTGATTGCCATGTGTAATCTGTCTAAAAAGAAGTTG
>CAZUZZ010000256.1:0-3283 GCA_964625055.1 uncultured Bacteroides sp.
TACAGGGGATAAATTTTTTATAACTCATAATTGCCTGTCATCCCTTTCTTTTGTCATAAACTGCCTTTGGTGCTGAGTACGCCTTGAATACGCTCATCAAAGGACACCGCCTCGTCCAATGCTTTTGCAAACGCCTTAAACATGGCCTCAATCATGTGATGTGCATTGGTGCCGTCCAGCATACGAAGGTGCAGATTCATGCCGGCACTGTAGGACACCGCGTAAAAAAATTCCCGTACAAGCTCTGTGACCCGCTCTGTAGGGAAAGTACAATCAAAGGCCAGATAAGGGCGTCCACTCAGATCGATGGCGCACAGACAGAGCGCATCGTCCATGGGCAGAAGGAAAGAGCCGTATCGTTTGATTCCCGCTTTATCGCCGAGAGCCTCCTTGATGACCTGTCCCAGCACAATGCCGGTATCCTCCACGGTATGATGGCCGTCCACCTGCAGATCTCCATTGACTTTCAGAGTCAAATCAAAAAATCCGTGTTTGGTGAAGCCCTCCAGCATGTGGTCAAAAAAGCCGATGCCTGTAGTAATATCGCCTTTTCCCGAACCATCCAGATTCAGTTTGGCATTAATTTTCGTTTCCTTTGTGCTCCGTTCTATCGTTGCTGTTCTGGGCATAATCTTCTCCTCTCTACTCGAACCGTACCCGAATGGAATTGGCGTGGGCGCTCAGTCCTTCTCTCTCGGCAAAAAGTTCGATATCCTTGTGAGCCTCTTCCAGGGCTTTTCTGGAATAAGAGATCAGGCTGGTCTTTTTCACAAAATCATCCACGCTGAGCGGGGAAAAGAACTTTGCCGTGCCGTTGGTGGGCAGAATATGATTCGGTCCTGCATAATAGTCGCCAAGAGGCTCCGAAGAATACTCTCCTATAAAGATCGCGCCGGCATTCTCAATTTTCGTCATCACTTCATAGGGATCCTTCGTCAAGATCTCCAGATGCTCGGAGGCGATGGCATTTGCAGCGCTGACAGCGTCTTCCATGGTATCTGCGATCAGCTGGTAACCGTAATTTTCCAACGATTTCTTTATGATATCCGCCCGGGGAAGGGTCTCTAAAAAGCCCTCGATCTGAACAGACACCTGATCCGCCAGCGTTTCGCTTGTGGTGATCAGAATCGCGCTTGCAAGCTCGTCATGCTCCGCCTGAGATAACAGATCGGCAGCCACATAACGGGGATTGGCTGTCTCGTCGGCGATCACCAGAATCTCGCTGGGGCCCGCGATAGAGTCGATACTCACATGACCGAAGCAGGCCTTTTTCGCCAGCGCCACAAAGATATTTCCGGGACCTGTGATCTTATCTACCTTCGGAATACTCTCTGTGCCGAAGGCCATAGCCGCGATGGCCTGGGCGCCGCCCACCTTATAGATCTCGTCGATGCCAGCAATCTTTGCCGCAGCCAGTGTGCCGGGATTTACCTTGCCGTCCGCTCCTGCGGGGGTAGTCATGATAATCTTTTTGACGCCAGCGACCTTGGCAGGGAGTGCATTCATCAGTACGCTGCTGGGATAGGCCGCTTTGCCGCCGGGCACATAGATGCCGGAGGCGGCGATGGGCAGGATCCGCTGTCCCAGGATCGTGCCGTCAGTGCGGGTGTCGATCCAGCTGTTGCGGCGCTGCTTTTCGTGAAAAGCGGTGATGTTGGCAGCGGAGTCTTTCATGACACGAATAAACTCATCGTCAATGCTGGCAAAAGCCTCTTCTATTTCCTCTTTGGTGATACGCACGTTGTCTGCGTTGATATTCCATTTATCAAATTGACTTGTGTAGTCAAAAACCGCCTCATCACCCTTTTCCCGCACATTAGCGATAATATCCGCTACGACGGACTCGTATTTTCCGTAGCTGCCGGGACTCCGCTCTAACAAATTATTCAAAATATCCTGCTGCGTCTGGGCCGTCAATTTAATTTTCTGCATGGTAGTTTACCTCATTATTCTTTTAGTGCGCGGGTGCTCGATTTAGTCTACGCTGTAATTCAGTTTCACAGTGATGGAAGCGGTCTTCTTCCGGGAACTGGTGTCGAAATAGCCGCCGTAGCTGTACTCGGTGTTGCTGTTCTGGGCGGTGATCTGGAAAACGCCCAAGTTGGCGTTAAGCAGATCGCCGATGGTGGAGCCGGTGCCCTCTGCCATCAGATCGATCCTGTCCTTGGCATTCTGGGTCGCTTCTTCGATCAGCTCAAGCTTCAACTCATCCAGCTTCGTGTAATAGTATTCCGGCTCCTCCGAGGCAAACTGCACATTGGACTCGATCAGCCCGGAAATATCACGGGAGATATTCTCGATCTTGTCTACGTCAGAGGAGGTGATGGAGACATTCTGGTAAAGATCATAGCCTACTATGTAGTCCCGGAGACGGTCGCCGTTTTCGTTGTACTCATGCTCCCAGTTGGGACTGATACTGACAGAGCTGAAAACCATCTCATCTTCTGTTACGCCGTTTTCTAACAGATAATTTTTTACCAATTCTGCGTCCTTTTTGATGGAACGGTAGGCTTCCTGGGTGGTCTTTCCCTCTCTGGAAAAGCCGCCCCGCCAGACAATCAGATCCGCCTCAAAATCACAGTTTGCAGAGCCTGTGGCGGTCAAACCGCCGCTGCCGGAAGTTCTTTTATAGTCCACCAGATTTCCGGAAAAAACGGAACAGCAGATGATGGCACAGATGCCGGCGATCAATGCGATGATAATTCCCTTATATTCTTTCATGACAAACGTCCTTTCTATAAATGACTTCTTAAATCCTGTATCAGCTTCCGGATCCGCTCCGTTTCCATCTGCATACTCACCTGATTGACGATCATGCGGGCGGACAGCGGGCAGATCTCTTCCAGAACGCCCAGCCCGTTCTCCTTTAAGGTGGAACCAGTCTCCACGATATCCACTATTACGTCTGCCAGATCCACGATCGGACCCAGCTCTACGGAACCGTTCAGCTTGATGATATCCACAGTCTGGTGCTTTTTATTGTAGAAATAGTCCTTGGCAATATTGGGATATTTGCTGGCAACCCGGATCATCTCGTGATGCTGTAACAGCTCCTTGGCACTCTCCGGACCGCAGACGCACATACGGCATTTGCCATAGCCTAAGTCCAGCACCTCGTAGACACGTCTGTTTTCTTCCATGATGGTGTCTTTACCCACCACGCCGATATCGGCCGCGCCGTACTCCACATAGGTGGGTACATCCGGCGATTTTGCAAGGAAGAAACGCAGTTTGTGCTCCTCATTCACAAAGATCAGCTTGCGGGAGTTTTTATCCTTCATCT
>CAZUZZ010000257.1:0-3281 GCA_964625055.1 uncultured Bacteroides sp.
TACCCGCTTGTCCTTGGGGACGCTTTCAAAAAAGGCCGCGGCGATCTTGTTGGACAGATCCCCGATGCCCATAATATCTTCTTCCGTCTCTGTAGGCAATCCCAGCATAAAATACAGCTTCACCCGGGTCCAACCGCCCTCGAAAGCCAACGTTGCACCTTTTAAAATGACTTCTTCGGTCAACCCCTTATTAATTACATCTCGAAGCCGCTGGCTGCCGGCCTCCGGC
The DNA here is from genome assembly GCA_964625055.1 of uncultured Bacteroides sp. Classification (GTDB taxonomy): domain Bacteria; phylum Bacillota; class Clostridia; order Lachnospirales; family Lachnospiraceae; genus UBA3282. Next base: position 230 of record CAZUZZ010000257.1, read on the forward strand.
GCGAAAGTAAGGCTGCTCTTTTTCACATCCTGCACCTTGCTCATCACATCCAGAGAAAAGGAATCAATCCGCAGGGAAGGCAGGGAGATGTTGATATGTTTCCGATCACAGTCCTCGATGAGAAAATCCAGCAGCTCGTTCAGGCGGGAGTAATCGCTGGAACTCAGAGAACTTAAGGAAATCTCCTCATGACCCGTATTTTTCAGCATAACAACGGCAGATTCTTTCAGCTTGTCCACATCGCGCTCTCTGACCGGACGATAGATCTGTCCTGCCTGACAAAAGCGGCAGCCACGGATGCAGCCTCTTTGAATTTCTAAAACCACCCGGTCCTGTGTGACCTTGATAAAAGGAACCACGGGCTTTGCCGGATAAGGCGCATCGGACAGTTTTGTCTCGATCTCCTTTAAAATGGTATCCGGCGCCTGATCGTAGAGTTTGCGCCGTTCCCGGATGGTGCCGTTCTCATGGTAGATTTCTTCATAAAACTGCGGCACATAGATGCCAGGAAGCTGGGAGGCCTTTTTCAGAAAATCCAGTCTGTTGCCGCCGGAGGCTTTATTTTCCAGATACAGATCAAACAGAGTCCGGTACATGGTTTCCCCCTCGCCGATATAGAACAGATCAAAAAAATCCGCGATAGGCTCCGGATTATAGGTGCAGGGTCCGCCGCCGATCACGATGGGCATAGTGTCGTCCCGATCTTTGGCAAGCAGCGGAATCTGTGAAAGATCCAGTATCTGCAGGATATTCGTATAGCACATCTCATATTGCAGGGTGATGCCTAAAAAGTCCATTTCTCGGACCGGATCCTGAGATTCCAGACAGAACAACGGGATATTTTCTTCCCGCAGGATCTGATCCAGATCGGTCCAGGGGGAGTATACTCTCTCACACCACACATCTTCCCAGTCGTTCATCATACTGTAGAGGATCTGGATGCCCAGATGAGACATACCGATCTCGTAGACGTCGGGAAAACACATGGCAAACCGCAGGGCAATCTCACTTTTATCTTTCATAACGGAGTTAACTTCATTGCCGATATAGCGGGCCGGTTTTTCCACGCGCAGCAGAATGTCATCGCTTAAAGCTGTTTTTCTCATGTTATCTCAATGTCCTTATCCTGAATTTAATTACAGTATAACGAAGTTATCCGGCAAAGTCAAAATGTTGACGCACGCGCAGGCTGCTACTCGAATAATCCTGTAAGCTCTTCCATCACAGTGTTTTCTGATCCGTCATACAGATGCAGGCTGTCCGCCTGGATCATCTCATAGACTTCATTGGTGCTGAAGGTCAGTATTTTCCCCTGATTCGTGTCACAGAGCAAAAATCCTACGAACAGGAGAACAGCCAGTGTCATCCGGTATTTAAAGCTTCCTGTGGCGCTGCCTTGTAGTTCGCGATTGCCTGTCAGGGCGTTGTAGCCGTCCGGCTCGGCAAAGGGATTTTTATCATACAGGGGCGGCTGTACTTCTTTTCCGTAAAGAATCTGCTCTCGCTGCCGGAGTTTCCAGCGATTTCCCATATTTTGCTCCCGGATATACCGGGCAAGCTCCATTCTTTTTTCGGGTGTTACCTTTTTATCCATAAAAATACTTCCTTTCTGCTGTCAGATGTTCATTCTGGTTTATTATATTGGAAATTGCGACGGCATAGAACCTTAAAGGATAATGGGAAATCCCGCAAAAAAGAACGCACCCGAACGGGTACGCTCTGTCTGTTATGCTCCGAAAAATCAGCGTTTAGCCAATTCCGATGTGATCTCCTCCCAGGTGATGTTTTTTTCTGCCATCAGAACCATCATGTGATATAGAAAGTCCGAAATCTCGTACTTTATCTCGTTCGCGTTGGGATTCTTGGCGGCGATCACGATCTCCGTGGCCTCCTCTCCCAGCTTTTTGAGGATCTTATCGATGCCTTTGTCAAAGAGATAATTGGTATAAGAGCCTTCCTTGGGATGGATCTTGCGGTCTTTGATGACAGCAAACACCTGTTCAAACACCTTGAGCGGATTTGACTCATCGTACTCTTTTGCCATGATCTCCTGAAAAAAGCAGGAATGGGAGCCGGTATGGCAGGCCGCACCTATCTGGGAGACCTTAGCCAGAATTGTGTCCTTATCACAGTCGGCAGTCAGGGATTTCACATACTGATAGTGACCGCTTGTCTCTCCCTTGACCCACAGCTCCTGCCGGCTTCTGCTGTAATATGTCATTTTGCCCGTCTTTAAGGTCATCTGATAGGCTTCCTCGTTCATGTAGGCCACCATCAATACCTCATCGGTCTTGTAATCCTGCACCACGACAGTGACATGACCGTCGGAGTTCAACTTAAACTCCTCCCAGGGAATGGCGGGTTCAAAAGTATTCACGGCGATGTCATTATTCTGGCAGAGCGCCTTGATTGCAAGAAGCTCCTTTGCATTTTCATTGATGGCCTTGCCGGAGATGCCGCAGATATTGTCGTTTGACAGGATTTCCATGATCTTATCCAAGGATACCTCTGGCACGGAGGCGACCATAGGGAAAGGTGAAATGGCGATAGATTCCTTTAAGCAGGTTTCCCGCACTAAAATGATCTCTCCGATATACTCCTCGATCAAAGCCTCGTTTCTTGTGATACTGTCGGCCTCTGTCACGCAGGCCACGATCTTGTCTTTGCCGAATTTCTGGGAAACCTCCGCCGTGATCTCGATGTTGCCGGGCTTGGAATAGTTGAGGGCAGCTTTTTTACAGCCCGCATAGAGTAACTTCTTGATGTCCTCCATGCGCTTTACGTTCCCGGCGCCGATCACAGGAATCTCCGCCTCGCTGCAGATAAGTTTGATGATGTCCAATGCCTCCTCATGGGCTGCATCACCCTCGGACATATCATAGACGATCAGTTCATCCGCGTTGTTGTCGCTGTAATATTTACCCAGAGCCGCCGGATTCGTATCTACGATGGTACTGTCCGTAAAGCCCTTTACCGCGTTCCCTTTATACAGATAAATACAGGGGATAAATTTTTTATAACTCATAATTGCCTGTCATCCCTTTCTTTTGTC
>CAZUZZ010000258.1:0-3228 GCA_964625055.1 uncultured Bacteroides sp.
CGCCATACTCCTGATTCATGGATTCCATGATCGCCTTGACAATAGAAAGTCCTACTCCGCTGCCGCCGTACTCTCTCGTTCTTGCTTTATCTACCTTATAAAATTTCTCCCACAGATGGTCCACACTCTCCTGGGGAATCGGCTCCCCCGTATTAAAGACGGATATCCGCACCCGCTCCTGTGCCTTAACCACCTTAACATCAATGACCTTTTCTTTTTGCGCATAGTTGATGGCATTGGTGAAATAATTCATAAACACCTCCTCTACACGGAACTCATCTCCCCAGACATAGATCGGGCCGTAGTCCTCCATGCGGACGGAGATCTCCTTTTGTCTGAGTAAGATCTCAGATGAGGCAATATAATTTTTAATCAAAGCAATCACATCAAACCGCTCCATATTTACGACATCATTTCCGGCCTCCAGCTGATTGAGTGTGAGCAGATTTTTGACCATGGAATTCATCTTGGCCGCCTCATCCATGATCACGTCACAATAAAACTCTCTGCTCTCCGCATCCTCATTGATCCCCTCCTTCAGGCCTTCTGCATAGCCCTGTATCAACGCGATCGGCGTTTTCAACTCGTGCGATACATTGGAAAGGAATTCTCTGCGCCTCTCATCCATCTTATCTTTTCTCTCGATATCCTTCAACAATTCATTATTGGCTGTTTTCAATTCAGAGATCGTCTCCTCTAACGCCTCTGACAATTCGTTGATATTATTCCCCAGTATCGCGATCTCGGTCTTGTCCTTTCCCGTGTATTTCGCTTCAAAATCCAGATGTTTCATCCGCTCAGAGATATCCGCCAGCTCCAGGATCGGCTTGGTGACACGATTAGAAAGCCAGAGGACTAAAAAAATGCTGACAAGAATAGCCGCTCCTCCCGCATACGTAAGGAACTGATTAGAAAGCGACACGCTCTCCCGAATGCCCTCCAGGGCGCTTCGCAGCATAAAGAGATAGCCGTTATCCAAAAGCCCCCACATCTCGATATAATCAGTCTGCGTTCTGTCATCCCGGATCAGCTGCATTTTATAGGTGTCGGCATTCAGCAAAAGCCCGTCCTCGTCCACCCCGAGGAAAATATTGTCAAGCAGCCGTTTGAGCACGATCTGGGGATCATTCATGGAATATTTCACAGCCTCCGATTTTCCATCCGCCACCAGAACCTGAATATTATACTTCTCACAGATCTTTCTCAGTTCGATATCGTACTCTTCAGAAGTGATATCTCCTGCATTGGAAGCCGCGTTAATACTATAATAAGCGCTCACCAGCGCATTCTTCTTATTATTGAGATAATAGGTACCCAGAAGGGTCGAATTTAAGATCAGGCACAACAGGATCGTACCTGTGATCAGTGTTATAAATAAGAAAGCAAACTGCCTTTTCATGGAATATTTCATCACTCTACAATTCCGTCCTTTGTTCCGTCCGGTTCCTGTCCTGTTTTGCCACCACGTTAGCACTTCACCCGGCATTTGTCAATAAGCGGCAGCCTTGACTTTCCCTATGTATATGATAAAATTATTGCAATTCTTATATTAAAAATTGAATGCTTTTATACATATTCAGGAGGATATATTCGTTGAAAAATAAACATCGGTATATTTGGGCCAATATGAAATTGGTCTTCACCATAGTTCCTATCGTATTGTTGATGATCTCCATCTACTTTGTTCTTGTCAGACGTGAAATTTTAATTCTTTCAAAAGAAAAACTGGCATTGGAGTCCGACTACTACGCAGAAAAGGTCAACACCTGGACTGATTCCGTCCTGAACGAGGTGACCATCTATAAAACCATGATCGAACAGTTAGGGCTTGACGAAGACGCTACCTTTGAATCCCTTGCCACCAGCGTCAATGCCCATGAGGCTTATCCCAACGGTCTGTATCTGGGAGACGATCATGGACATTATTACTTTGCATCCGGCTGGAACCCGGGAGAAGATTACGTTGTGACAGAGCGCTATTGGTATAAAGAGGGAGTGGCTCACGATCAGTTTGCCTTCGGGGAACCTTATCTGGATGCCATAACCGGAAAAACCTGTGTGAGTGCGACCAGCCGTTTGAACACCCCTTCTACCGTGACCGTGCTCTCTGCAGATGTCTACCTGGACTATGTTTCCCAGCTGACCTCCGAAGTCACTTCCGGACAGGTCACTCACGCTCTCTTTGTCACCAGGAACAGCCGGCTCATCGTAGCCGACGACGATACTGCCATGATCGGTACGACCTTAACTGCCGAACACGATTCCCTGTTGTATCAGAACGTAAGCCGCCTGTTAGACGCCGGGCAGACCGGTGCCTTTGAAATTCTTGGCGATGACAGCGTCTATTTTGTGAATATCCATATCATCGAAAACACTGACTGGTATTTTGTCACCTGCATGAATCGCAATGATGTGTTAAAGCAGCTGTGGCGGATCGAGTTTCCCATGCTGATCATCGCCGTGATCGCCTGTGCGCTGCTCTTCCTTTTGACCTCCATATATTCCAGAGAGATGAATACGATCCGTACCAAGTCCAGCATGGATCCGCTGACCAAACTGCTAAACCGGGAAACCTTTCAGGAAAATGTGCAGTCTTATCTGAAGGAAAGACCCGGTCAGGGCATCCTGATCATCATGGATATGGATAATTTTAAACTGATCAACGACCAGCTCGGGCATCCCGTGGGCGATCAGGTCCTGTGTGAATTTGCCGCTGTGTTAGAGAAGTTTTTCAATCGAAACATGGATATCGTCTCCCGTCTCGGAGGGGATGAATTTGCCGTATTTGTAGGCCGCGATATCAGTCCCGCAGAAGCTGAGGGTATGCTTCGCAGATTTATGACGGTCTTCCATCAGAACTTTGACGACAAATATCCGGACCAGAAGCTCGGCACCAGCATCGGCGCCAGCGCTGTAGCTCTTAGTGATACCTATGAGCTGCTCTACCACAATGCTGACAAAGCGCTGTACGAGGCAAAATGGAACGGAAAAGATCAGTTCCGTATTCGGAACTGATCCTGTATCCTATATCTTTTTATTCTCTTTATTCTTTCTCTGCTTTTTTCCGTTCTTTTCTGGCGCGTCTGGCTTCTTTTTTCTCCAGTCTCTTCTCTCTTCTGCTGCGCTTATCTATGATCAGGTAGAAGGTTGGCATTAACAGCAGGATCAATACGGTGGAAGCGATCAGTCCGCCGATGATGACCATGGCCATACCTTCCATCATGACAG